>JAAYIP010000218.1 GCA_012523435.1 Bacteroidales bacterium
GAAGGTAATCCCAAAAGATAGCCAATTTTGTTTGGCAGGGATCGAAAATACCAGATGTGAGCAACGGGAACCGTCAGGGCAATATGCCCCATCCGTTCACGGCGCACCTTTTTCTCTGTGACTTCAACACCGCACCGATCACATATAATTCCTTTGTAACGGATGCGTTTGTACTTGCCACAATGACATTCATAATCCTTAACCGGACCAAAAATCCGTTCGCAGAACAGGCCGTCTCTTTCCGGTTTATAGGTCCGGTAATTAATGGTTTCCGGCTTGAGAACCTCGCCGCTCGACCGCTCCAGGATCTCTTCTGGTGAAGATAGCCCCAGGGCTATTTTGGTAAAGCTCGGCTTTACCTTGGTATCTTTCCTGAACGCCATAATATGTAGAGTTCTTTGTTTATCAGGACATTAAATCATATTAACACTCAAACCAAGTCCGCGCAGTTCATGCAACAGGACATTCAGCGACTCGGGAATACCAGGAACTGGCAGAGGTTCTCCCTTAACAATCGCTTCGTAGGCTTTTGTTCGGCCAATTACATCGTCTGACTTCACCGTCAGGATTTCCTGCAAGATATGTGCAGCACCGAATGCTTCAAGTGCCCATACTTCCATCTCTCCAAAACGCTGTCCACCAAACTGAGCTTTACCTCCAAGAGGCTGTTGGGTAATCAACGAGTAGGGACCAATGGAACGGGCATGCATCTTATCCTCAACCATATGACCAAGCTTCAGCATGTAGATGATCCCTACCGTGGCCGGCTGATCAAACCGATCGCCTGTTCCTCCGTCATACAAATAGGTTCTTCCATACTGCGGCACTCCAGCCTTATCCGTTAACTCCGTAATCTCTTCCAGAGTTGCTCCATCAAAAATCGGGCTGGAAAACTTAAGCCCTAGCTGAGCTCCGGCCCATCCCAGTACAGTTTCGTAAATCTGTCCAAGGTTCATTCGACTGGGAACCCCCAGGGGGTTAAGCACGATATCAACAGGCGTCCCGTCACTCAAGAAGGGCATATCCTCATAGCGCACAATCTTCGCAACGATGCCCTTGTTTCCATGGCGACCAGCCATCTTATCACCAACCGTGAGCTTGCGCTTCTTGGCAATATAAACTTTGGCAAGCTGAACAATTCCGGCAGGCAGTTCATCACCGATCGTGACATTATACTTCTTCCGCCGGTGGTCACCTTCAATCTCTTTAAACTTGATCAGATAGTTCTGAAGAAGCTCCTTAATGGTATCGTTCTTATCCTTGTCAGTCGTCCACTTATTAGGATTAACTGTAAGATAATCAATACCTTGCAGAGCTCTCTGGGAAAACTTCGTCCCTTTAGGAATGATATCTTCATTCAGATAGTTCTTTACCCCTTGCGAAGCTTTACCGCCAACTAGGTTAGCGAGCTTCTCGACCAGAATACCGGTCAGATCATCCACCTGGCGCTTAAATTCCTGGTCAAATTTATCGATAAGAGTTTTTTCGGCAGCCCGGATTTTCCGGTCTTTCATACTCTTGGAGAAAAGCTTCTTATCAATAACAATTCCATTCAATGACGGACCAGCTTTGAGGCTAGCATCCTTGACATCACCAGCTTTATCACCAAATATCGCCCGGAGGAGTTTCTCTTCAGGTGAAGGATCAGACTCTCCTTTTGGGGTAATTTTTCCAATCATGATATCGCCTGGTCTAACTTCAGCACCAATACGAATCAATCCATTCTCATCCAGGTTCCTGGTAGCTTCTTCACTAACATTAGGAATATCCGCTGTGAGTTCTTCGAGACCTCTTTTGGTATCCCGAACTTCCAGCAGATACTCGTCAATATGGATCGAAGTAAACAGGTCTTCACGCACTACCCTTTCCGAAATCACGATAGCATCCTCAAAGTTGTACCCTTTCCAAGGCATAAAAGCAACTTTCAGGTTTCTACCCAACGCCAGCTCTCCATCACGGGTAGCATAACCTTCGGTCAGAATTTGACCTTTGGTAACTCGATCTCCTTTTCTAACAACCGGTTTTAGGTTGATAGTAGTATTTTGATTTGTTTTATGGAATTTCGGCAACCGGTATGTTTTAATTTGGCTGTCGAATGAGACAAACTGCCTATACTCGTCGCGATCATAACGAACAACGATCCTGTCAGCATCGGCATATTCTACAACGCCATCGCCTTCAGCAGTAAAATGAATTCGGCTATCCAGCACTACGTTATGCTCGATTCCAGTTCCCACAATGGGGGTTTCCGGAGCGATCAGGGGGACAGCCTGCCTCATCATGTTTGATCCCATGAGAGCTCGGTTAGCATCATCATGTTCCAGGAAAGGAATCAAGGATGCTGCAATGGAGGCAATCTGGTTCGGCGCCACGTCCATCAGGTTCACCTCCTCGGGTGATGCAATGGGAAAGTCGCCCTCATACCGCGACTTGATACGGGTATTGACGAAATAACCATTATCATCCAGTACGGCATTGGCCTGCGCGATAATCCTCCCCTCCTCCTCTTCAGCTGTCATGTAAATGATACCCTCTTCCGTCAGATCAACCTTGGTAGAATCGACCTTACGATAAGGCGTTTCAATAAATCCAAGCTCGTTCACCTTGGCGTAAACACATAGGGAAGAAATCAGTCCGATATTAGGACCTTCAGGGGTTTCGATCGGACAGAGGCGTCCATAATGGGTGTAGTGTACGTCACGTACCTCAAACCCTGCCCTTTCCCGAGAGAGACCTCCCGGTCCGAGGGCCGACATACGACGCTTATGAGTCATTTCGGCCAGCGGGTTTGTCTGATCCATAAACTGAGACAGAGCATTCGTTCCAAAGAACGAATTGATTACCGAGCTCAATGTTTTGGAGTTAATCAGGTCGATCGGTGTAAAGACCTCATTATCACGAACGTTCATTCTTTCGCGAATCGTCCTTGCCATACGGGCCAACCCCACGCCAAACTGGCTGGAGAGCTGCTCACGTACGGTACGAACTCGGCGATTGCTCAGGTGATCGATATCATCAACCAGCTCTTTGGAATTGATCAGCTGAATGAGATACTTAATGATACTGATGATGTCTTCGCGTGTCAGGACTTTGGTTTCCATGGGAATTTCAAGCCCCAGTTTCCGGTTGATCCGGTAACGACCAACATCTCCCAGATCATAGCGCTTGTCAGAGAAGAAAAGCTTATCAATGACATCCCTTGCGGTTGCATCATCTGGTGGATCAGCATTTCTTAACTGACGGTAGATATGCACTACTGCCTCTTTTTCAGAGTTACAAGGGTCTTTCTGGAGTGTATTATAGATAATGGCAAAATCTGACACATTAGTGTCCTCTTTATGCAGGAGGATTGATTTTGTACCAGAATCGACGATTGCATCGATATGGTCATTCTCCAAGACCGTTTCACGATCCACGATGATTTCATTTCTTTCGATGGAGACCACTTCGCCGGTATCCTCATCAACAAAATCCTCAATCCAGGATTTTAGCACACGTGCTGCCAATTTTCTTCCGACAACTTTCTTGAGTGCTGATTTGGAGACTTTTATCTCATCGGCTAAGCCGAAAATTTCTAAAATATCGCGATCACTTTCATAACCGATTGCCCGTAACAAGGTTGTTACCGGGAGTTTCTTTTTTCGGTCAATGTAAGCGAACATGACATTATTAATATCGGTAGCAAATTCGATCCAGGAACCCCTGAATGGGATCACCCGGGCAGAATAGAGTTTGCTTCCATTAGCATGGGTACTTTGACCAAAGAATACTCCTGGTGACCGATGCAGCTGAGAAACCACTACGCGCTCGGCGCCATTGATCACGAAAGTTCCTCTTGATGTCATGTAGGGTACGGTACCCAGGTAAACATCCTGTATCACCATATCAAAATCCTCATGTTCCGGATCGGTGCAATAAAGTTTAAGTTTAGCCTTAAGCGGAATGCTGTAGGTTAAACCTCGCTCGATGCACTCCTCGATGGAGTAACGCGGAGGATCTATATAATAATCAAGGAACTCCAGAACAAAATTGTTCCGTGTATCCGTTATCGGAAAGTTCTCTTGGAAGACCTTGTACAGGCCCTCATTTTTTCTTTGCTCCGGCGTTGTTTCGAGCTGAAAGAACTCCGTGAATGACTTCAGCTGTACTTCGAGAAAATCCGGGTATTTCAGCTGGCTTTTTGTGGAACCGAAATTAATTCGGGAACGATTGAGATGTGCCATTGACCAGGGAAGAGTTAATAAACACAGGAATTAAAACAACAGCAAAGGCTTAGAATCCCGGAGAACCGGGATTCTAAACCTTGAGAATAGGGTATGGAGGGACAGTATTACTTAATTTCAACTTCTGCTCCTGCTTCAACGAGTTGCGATTTCAATGCTTCGGCTTCCTCCTTGGATACTTTTTCCTTCAGTGCTTTCGGAGCAGCATCCACCAATTCTTTTGCTTCTTTCAGTCCAAGACCGGTGAGTTCCTTAACCAACTTCACAATCTGCAGTTTAGCACCACCCGGGGCTTTCAGGATCACATCGAATTCGGTCTGTTCAGCAACGGCCGGGCCATCACCTGCGGCAGCCGGTCCGGCTACAGCAACTGCAGCAGCAGCGGGTTCAATACCATAGTCATTTTTAAGGATATCAGCCAATTCATTGACTTCCTTAACGGTGAGGTTTACCAGTTCTTCAGCGAGCTTTTTTAAATCAGCCATTTTTGTTTATGATTTTACAAATGGATTCAACAATAAATTATAACTATCTCTCAGACAGGGTTTTAACAACACCTGCCAAAATATGTTTACCTGAATTCAGTTGGGACAGAACATTACGCATGGGCGACTGGAGCAGAGCAACCAGGTCGGCCAGCAGTTCGTCACGACTTTTCACGGCAATTAATGTGTCGATCAGGTTTTCACCAACATAAACACATTCTTCAACATAGGCACCTTTGAGGACCGGCTTATCGTATTTCTTACGAAATCCCTGAATCATTTTAGCAGGTTTGTTGCCAGTATCGGTTATCATGATGGCTGTTGGGCCTTCCAAAACCGGATACAGTTCCTCATAGTCGCCATTGGCGCGTTCCAGTGCTTTTCTGAGCAGGGTATTCTTCACTACCAGAAGTTTAATTTCTTCCTTAAAGCAAAGCCTTCTCAGTGCTACCGTATTTCCAGCATGCAATCCACCGATATCAGTGATATAGAAATGCTTAGCCTGATTAATTTCCTCGGTGAGTTGATCAATGATGGCGTTTTTATCTTCTCGTTTCATGATTTCTACAGCCTCATTTTAAATTAACCTTCAATTGACCTAGGGTCGACTGGAATTCCGGGACTCATAGTACTGGAGAGATAAACGCTCCTTACGTAGGTACCTTTAGCAGCCGATGGTTTCAGTTTCATAATTGATGAGAGCAATTCGCGGGCATTTTCCGCAATTTTCTCCGGCTCAAAAGAAACTTTACCAATCGCAGCGTGAATGATACCGAATTTATCAACCTTGAAATCGATTTTCCCTTTCTTGACATCGGTAATTGCCTTACCAACATCCATGGTCACGGTTCCGGTCTTAGGGTTCGGCATCAGTCCACGTGGGCCAAGAATTCGGCCTAACGGTCCTATTTTTGCCATACAGGAAGGCATAGTAATGATCACGTCGATGTCGGTCCAGCCACCTTTGATCTTCTCGACAAAGTCGTCCAATCCAACATGGTCAGCTCCAGCCTCACGGGCTTCGGCCTCTTTGTCCGGAGTAACCAGGGCAAGAACCCTGACCTCTTTACCGGTACCATGAGGTAGTGTCACAACACCGCGTACCATTTGATTTGCCTTCCGGGGATCTACGCCCAACCTGACATCCAGATCCACCGAAGCATTGAATTTCGTGGTGGTAATCTCTTTTACAAGAGCCGATGCTTCAGGCAGGGTATACAATTTTGCCGGCTCGATCTTGTCGAGTACGGACTTTCTGTTCTTGGTTAACTTACCCATGATTAATAAAATTAAAAGGGTACATCACCTTTGATAGTTATTCCCATGCTCCGTGCTGTACCTGCAACCATTCTCATCGCCGACTCAATAGTGAATGCATTAAGATCATCCATCTTATCAGTGGCAATAGTCCGTACCTGATCCCAGGTTACGGATCCAACCTTTAAGCGGTTGGGTTCGGAAGAGCCTTTGCTACTGCTCGACGCTTCCAACAATTGAACGGCGGCTGGTGGGGTTTTCGTGACAAAATCAAATGACTTGTCACTATAAACCGTTATCACCACGGGAATGATTTTTCCGGCTTTGTCCTGTGTCCGACCGTTGAATTGCTTGCAGAAGTCCATGATATTGACTCCCTTGGCACCCAAAGCCGGTCCGACTGGCGGCGAAGGGTTTGCGGCCCCGCCCCGGATCTGCAACTTGATGATTCCCGTTACTTCTTTTGCCATACTAGTTTATGATCTATGTTTATTATATGAACTTGTTTGCAGGAGCCTTAGTAACAAATCAGCCTATGAGAAAACAGGGGGAAGCATTTGAATCGGATATCTGGAAGCAATATCCGCAAAACCCTATTCCTTTTCTACCTGCAAAAAACTTAGTTCCAGTGGTGTTTTTCGTCCAAATATCTTAACGATCACTTTCAATTTCTTCTTATCCGGATTTACCTCTTCGATGATACCGGAAAAACTGTTGAATGGGCCATCCACAACTTTAACTGCTTCGCCCACAAAAAACGGAACATCCAGTTCCTCATCACTTTCCGACAGCTCATCAACCTTGCCAAGAATCCTGTTGATCTCCGATTGGCGCATTGGTACAGGATTCCCACCCCGCTCTTCACCAAGAAAGCCAATCACATTGGGTACATTCTTTAAAATATGAGGCACTTCACCAACCAGAATAGCTTCTATCAGTACATACCCGGGTAGATAGCTCCGCTCTTTTGAAACACGTGCCCCGTTTCTGATCTGGTAGATTTTCTCTGTCGGAATCAGAACCTGGGTAATATAGTCCTGTAGGTTATGATGAGCAATTTCGCTCTCAATATACTCCTTGACCTTCTTTTCCTTCCCTCCGATGGCCCGCAAGACATACCACTTTTTTTCTCCCTGGTTCATTACCATTCCCCTTTAGAAAAACAACCCGTAAATCAGCCGCATCAGATTCCTGAATGAAGCATCCATCACCAGAACAATCAGAGCTATGATCAGTGAAGCGACCAGAACAACGATAGCTGAACTTTGAAGATCCGACCAAGAAGGCCATGATACCTTATGTACCAGCTCATCGTAGGCTTCTTTAAGATATAATTTGATTTTCATCATGTAAACACTAGGCACGGATGGAGAGAATCGAACTCCCAACCTGCGGTTTTGGAGACCGCTGCTCTGCCAATTGAGCTACATCCGTAAGCGCACAATAATCCGGCCATGGCCGGATTATTGTGCTATGTTAATAAACCTCTTATTCAATAATCTCGGTAACCTGGCCGGCACCTACCGTTCGCCCACCTTCACGGATAGCAAACTGGAGACCACGGTCAATAGCAACCGGAGTAATCAGCTGAACAGTAATGGTCAGGTTGTCGCCCGGCATTACCATTTCACGACCTTCGGGCAGGTGAATTTCACCCGTTACGTCCAGCGTACGCAGATAGAACTGCGGACGGTATTTGTTCTGGAACGGGGTGTGGCGACCGCCTTCTTCCTTTTTCAGGATGTAGACCTGAGCCTTAAACTGGGTGTGAGGAGTGATGGTTCCCGGCTTGGCAATAACCTGGCCGCGACGAATCTCATCTTTATCAACACCACGTAACAACAGTCCTACGTTGTCACCAGCTTCTCCCTGATCCAAAATCTTACGGAACATCTCAACTCCCGTAACAACTGATTTGCGACCTTCAGCTCCTAGACCAATGATCTGAATCTCATCACCAGTGTGGATGATACCAGCTTCGATACGACCAGTAGCTACAGTTCCACGTCCAGTAATGGAGAATACGTCTTCAACCGGCATCAGGAACGGCTTGTCACGATCACGCTGTGGCAGCTCGATCCAAGTATCAACGGCTTCCATCAGTTCGTCTACTTTAGCTTCCCACTGCGGTTCACCATTCAGTGCACCCAGCGCTGAACCACGGATAACCGGGGTGTTGTCACCATCATATTTATAGAAAGAGAGTAAGTCACGAACTTCCATCTCAACCAAGTCAAGCAATTCAGGATCGTCAACCTGATCACACTTATTGATGAAAACCACAATCCTTGGCACGTTTACCTGGCGGGCCAAAAGGATGTGCTCCCTTGTCTGCGGCATCGGACCGTCAGTACCGGCAACAACCACAATGGCACCATCCATCTGGGCAGCACCAGTAACCATGTTCTTCACATAGTCGGCATGACCAGGACAGTCAACATGCGCATAATGGCGAGCATCGGTCTGGTATTCCACGTGAGCTGTGTTAATTGTAATACCCCTCTCCTTTTCTTCTGGAGCATTATCAATCGAATCGAAGCTCTTGACATCAGCAAGACCCTTCTTGTTAAGAACCAGCGTAATAGCTGAAGTCAGCGTAGTCTTTCCATGGTCAACATGGCCAATTGTACCGATATTGACATGTGGTTTTGTCCTTTCAAATTTTTCTTTAGCCATGGCTACTTTTGTTTTGTTCCGTTACTTTAGTAAAAAATGGTTACACATAAATAAATCTGAGCCAACGACGGGATTTGAACCCGTGACCTCGTCCTTACCAAGGACGCGCTCTACCAACTGAGCTACATCGGCTTTACGAGCGGGAAACGAGATTCGAACCCGCGACCCTCAGCTTGGAAGGCTGATGCTCTACCGCTGAGCTATTCCCGCTTAAGCTGTGGGGAGAGGAGGATTCGAACCTCCGAAGGCGTAAGCCAACAGATTTACAGTCTGCCCCAGTTGGCCACTTTGGTATCTCCCCAATAGGACTAAATCAGAGCCAATGGAGGGATTCGAACCCCCGGCCGGCTGATTACAAATCAGCTGCTCTGGCCAACTGAGCTACATTGGCAATTCAGTCTTAATTCACACTCTATTAAAGAACTCACCCAATGCCAGTTTTGGGTCTGCAAATGTAGCGCAAAGAATTAAGACATCAAAACATTTATATCAATTTTTTTATCGATCCGTTTTTTTGGCTTTATGCCTGACCAGCTGGCGTCGCAGCGCCTCAACCGTCAGGTCTGTGGCCTCTTCAAAGCTCTTACATTGTTTCTTGGCAAACAAGTCTGTGCCCGAAACATTAATTCGGATCTCAGCCACTTTGTTTTCCAAATTCTCACTCTTGTCGAGCCGCAGGAAAACTTCAGCTCCGATAATCTTATCATCGAATTGATTTAACTTATTCACTTTCTCATCGATAAAATCCAACAGCTTCTGGTCGGCATCGAAACGAACGGATTGAATCTTAATGTTCATAATACATCCTCCAAAAATTAATTCGATTCAGGCTCTGGGATGAGCTTTGTTGTAAATCTGTTTCAGTTGTTCAAAAACGGTGTGAGTATAGACCTGCGTGGCACTTAAACTGGCATGACCAAGCAGCTCCTTGATAGCGTTAAGCCCCGCGCCTTGATTTAAAAGATGCGTGGCATAGGTGTGTCGTAATACATGTGGACTCCGCTGTCCAGCCGTGGTAACCAAACCCAGAGCTTCATTGACAATTCGATATACTAACCTGGGATATAACTGATTACCCTTTATTGTGAGTAAAAGGTGAGGCTCCTGCAACTCCCCGAACTCCTGATCCCGAACCTGACGATAATGAATGATCAGATCAGCCAGCTTTGCAGGAACCGGAATCAAACGCTCCTTCTGCCGCTTACCCAATACCTAGACCTGCTGACGAACTTCATCAAAGTCACGATCCAATAAACCAATCAACTCACTTAAACGCATACCGGTCCCATAAAGAAGCTCTATAACAACCACCCGTAAAAGATCTTGGTAATTATCTATGTCAGCCATACCTTCTGCTAGAAGAATCATGGAGTTCTCATCCATAAAGGAAGGCAAAGGCTTCTGGGTTTTTACAGCCGATAAGGATACGGCCGGATTGACGCTAATGAGGCCTTCCCCGACTAAATAGCGGTAAAACCGCCTCAAGGTGGTTAATTTGCGATTGACACTCCTCGGGGAAATCCCACTGTCCAACAAGGCAATCACCCATGATCGAATGGATCGGGTTGTTGCAGATAAGAGGGTCAGTCCTTGTCCGGCATCAGACAAAAAATGACTAAACTGATTCAGATCAGTTTGATAGGCAATAAGCGTATTGGGGGAAAAGCGTTTTTCGGTGTGAAGATACCTCAAGAACAAATCAGCGTCATACATAATCAACCGAAATCTTTACATAAATATAACGGGAAAATGTAAAGATTGTTTCGGCGGATGAGATAATCGCCAAAAAATTACTCGTTCTCTTCGGCTTGCTGAAGCTTCTGGATGTAAGCAGCCCGCAGAAGCTCCTGCCTCCGCCTGATTGAAGGCTTAGTAAAGGCCTGCCGTGCACGAAGTTCCTTAACGACACCCGTTTTTTCGAATTTGCGCTTGAACTTCTTCAGGGCTCTTTCGATGTTTTCACCTTCTTTTACCGGAATGATGATCATATTCTATGCTGTTACTATGTCTACTAAATGAATTTTGGACTGCAAAGAAAGAAAATTTTTACCAAACAAAAAATAGTTTCACTGGGTTTTCAGGTAGGGCTCAAGCCACTTTTGCAGCGAATCGGGTAAAACACCTGCTGTCCAGAGTTCAGAAAGCTCTCCGATCCCCCCTTTACGGTCGCGGTAATTACAGATGGCTTTGACCTGTTCAAAATCGAGATAGGGATGACGAAGTAAATCTTTGAAGGCAGCTAGGTTAACATTCAGTCGGGTGATTAGTGAGGTGTCAATTCGAATCTCATCCACAAACTGTTGATAACGTGCCGAATCCATTCCATAAACCTGAAGAAGTTGCTCTTTTGCTATATATCCGCCCAGCATATTACGATACTTGGCAATCCGCCGGGCAAAAGATGGCCCAATACCGGTCAGCTCCTCCAAAAGAATTGTGTCAGCTCCATTGATCTCCACAATCTTTTTTGTGGCAGACTTGTGCTGGCGTGATGACTTTGGGCGCGCCGGGGCATCGAACGTTGAACCTGTAGCAGTTGGTAACTGACGGTTTGAGTTCATTGACGTTGGCTGATCCTTAGGCAGCTGCTGTTGAATCTCCTCGAGCAGTTCTGGATCAGGGGGCTCAATCGTGGCCAGAGGAATAGCAACTGCAAAAACACGGATCAGGATGATCGCTGCAGCCAGGCTAATCACACCAAGCATTTCGGAACGGGTAAAAAGAAATCGTCGCCAAACGCGCATAATCAGGTTTTTCTGATTATAGATGCATGTGGAACCCAGGAACGGAATATTACTTAATGGGTCGGATCACGCCATTTCGTTTAAGAATGCGGTACTCTTTCAGGTCTGCCCGGATCTCTCCACTCATAATAATCAGCCCGATGAGGTTAGGAAAGGTAAGGCTCAGTAACATCATATCAGAAAAATCCAGTACAGTGACCAGGGAGGAGCTGGCTCCAATCACGGTACAAAAGAGAAAAAGCAGGTGATACGTGTGCGAAGCCCAGATCCGGCTACCAGTAAGCTTCTCAAAACCATTACCAAAGAGATAATCGAAGCATTTTCTTCCATAATAGGACCAGGAAACCATGGTTGAAAACGAGAATAGGAGGATGACAACCAGCAGCAAGTAAGGAAACCAGGAAAACACCGTAGCAAAGGCAGCAGAGGTGAGCTGTGCTCCTTCAAGGCTATCCGGATTTTTATATAAACCTGTAAATATCAATACCAGAGATGTCATCGTACAGATGATTACCGTATCAATAAATGGTTCTAATAGGGATACCAATCCCTCACTCACCGGATGCTGAACCCGCGCAGCAGAATGAGCAATAGCTGCAGATCCTGCTCCGGCCTCATTGGAGAATACACCCCTTCGAAATCCGGTTATCAACACCCCGATCATTCCCCCTTTGATGGCCGGGGCATTAAACGCCCCTTCGAGAATCATCCCAAAAGCTGATCCGAGATTTCTGATGTTGACCATGATGATGATCACAGCTGCACCAATATAGAGTATGGCCATGAACGGGACAACCAAAGATGAGACTCTGGCGATGCTTTTTATTCCCCCAATGACTACCACCCCAATCAGGATAGCCAGAACCACTCCAAACCAAAAACCGTGACCCTGGGCGCCTTGAAAAACAAGCGAAAACTGAGCAAACGCCTGATTAGCCTGGAGCATATTACTACCGCCGACAGAGGCCCCAACGGCCATCAGGGCATAGAAACCGGCCAGGAACATTCCAGCCCGCCTCCAGCCTCTTTTAGCCAATCCCTGCTTGAGATAGTACATCGGACCGCCCGACACCTCACCGTCGGGCGAGATATGCCTGTATTTAACACCCAGGGTACACTCGGCAAACTTCAGGGACATTCCCAACAGGCCTGCGACGATCATCCAAAACGTGGCACCGGGTCCCCCAACAGTCACGGCAATAGCAACACTAGCAATGTTTCCCATGCCAACAGTAGCAGAAAGCGCAGTTGAAAGGGCCTGGAAATGTGAGACTTGACCTTTATCCTCCTGGTTATCGTACCGACCGGTTAGCAATTGCCAGGCGTGGCTAAACATCCGGATATTAACAAACCGTAACCGAATGGTAAAAAAGATCCCACCGAAAACCAACCAGAGGACAATTATGGGAACCTGTGTTCCAAGGTCGAGACCAAAGGCTGCAAAAGGATCCCAGAAAAAGACCTGTTCGAGCAACCAGACAACCGGTTCAAAAGCCTGGTCAATTTTATCACCAACGGTCATTTCTGCTGATCAGGTGATTTTGAGTATCCCGATCATGTTCAGAAATACCAAAGCGATAGCAATAGGAGCCACAAACCGGATGAGGAACATCACCACCGGCAGCAATCGGGCTTTGAGCGTTCCCTCGTTATTCAACTCCTCGGTGACTCGCTTACGACCCAGGACAAACCCAACAAATATCACAATAAAGAGGCCTCCCAGAGGAAGGATGATTTTGGTAGAGGTAAAGTCCAGAAAATCCCAGATATTCAGTCCGAATATCTTAAATCCGGCTATAGGACCTTGCGACAGGGAACAGAGGATTCCCAGAAACAGGATACCCGATGAGGCCAGCAGGGTAGCTCTCTTTCTCGACATTTTCAGCTCCTCCGAAAAATAAGCAACAATGACCTCCAACAGAGAGATGGTTGAAGTCAGAGCAGCAATGGCCAGCAGGATGAAAAACATCAGACTAAAAACATAGCCACCTGGCATTTGCTGAAAAATATTAGGAAGCGTGATAAAGACGAGTCCCGGGCCCTCGGAAGGATTGATACCAAATGCAAACACAGCCGGAAAAATGGCCAAGCCTGCCAACACAGCGATCAGGGTGTCGGCTAATGACACCTGGACAGCGGTGTTCAACAGGTTCTCTTTCTTTTTAATGTAACTACCATACGTGATGATGGTTCCCATGCCCAGGCTCAAGGAAAAGAAGGCCTGTCCAAGTGCACTTATAATGGTATGCCCGGTAACCTTCGAAAAATCAGGTTTAAAGAGAAAGTTGATTCCTTCTCTGGCTCCGGACAGGGTAACCGAGCGAACAATTAGCACCAGGATGATCAGCAGAAGCAAGGGCATCAGAATTTTGCTGTATTTCTCAATTCCTTTTTGTACTCCTGCAATCACCACACCTGCCGTCATTATCAGAAAGAGTGTCTGCCACATAATAGGACGGGCAGGGTTGGTTGTAAATTCGGTGAACATCTGGCTTAGGTCCTCAGGCGATTTACCGGCAAATCCGTTGCGGATCGACTGGTAAATGTATTCCAGGGTCCAGCCCGCAACGGCGCCGTAAAAAGCAAAGATCATAAAGGCCGCAGCTATTCCCATCATTCCAACCAGAAACCAGGGTTTACCGGGGGCCAGAGCTTTGAAGGAGCCGATGGCATTTCGTTGGCCGGCTCTACCGATAGTTAGCTCAGCGACCATAACGGAGACACCAATGAGCAGGACAAAGATCAGGTAAATGAACAAAAAAGCGCCACCGCCGTTCACCCCGGCCTCATAAGGGAATTTCCAGATATTGCCCAGTCC
Source organism: Bacteroidales bacterium (assembly GCA_012523435.1). Taxonomy (GTDB): domain Bacteria; phylum Bacteroidota; class Bacteroidia; order Bacteroidales; family UBA12481; genus UBA12481. Next base: position 14,204 of record JAAYIP010000218.1, read on the forward strand.
GACTGCCGAACCGGCCGCGGCAGCGATGATTCCAAACTTGCTACCAAAGCTATCGCGGGGTTGGTTAGAATTTACTGCCATGGAGTTCTGGTTTAGGTATTAGAAGTATATCAGGTTCTATTTACAGACGGTTAATGCAGTTGAGATCATTAAAAGCCTCGCCCAGGCGTGCAATCATGGTTTTCTCCCCTTCACGCAACCAAACACGCGGGTCATATTTTTTCTTGTTAGGCTTGTCTGCACCTTCGGGGTTACCAATCTGTGCCTGGAGGTAGTCCCTATTTTTATCATAATAATCCCTGATACCAATCCAGTAAGCCCATTGGGTATCGGTATCGATGTTCATTTTGATTACACCATACGAGATTGCTTCGCGGATCTCTTCACGCGAGGACCCTGAACCACCGTGAAAAACAAAATCAACGGGGTTAGGAGCAGTGCCATAGCGAGAGGCGATAAACTCCTGGGAATTTCTTAAAATTTTTGGCTGAAGTTTCACATTACCAGGCTTATACACGCCATGGACATTACCGAAGGAGGCAGCAATGGTAAACTGATCGCTAACTTTCTTGAGTTGCTCATAGGCAAAGGCGACATGTTCAGGTTGAGTATACAAAAGTGCGTTATCTACGCCTGTATTGTCGACCCCATCTTCTTCTCCACCGGTAACTCCTAATTCGATTTCCAGAGTCATTCCAATACGGCTCATGCGTTCGAGGTATCTTTTTGAAATCTCGATATTTTCCTCCAGGCTCTCTTCTGAGAGATCAAGCATATGGGAACTATAAAGGGGATAGCCGTATTTCTCAAAATTCTTTTCTCCCTGATCCAGCAATCCGTCGATCCAAGGCAGAAGTTTCTTTGCTGCATGGTCGGTATGCAGGATTACGGGCACCCCGTAAGCTTCTGCAACGGTATGGATATGCCGGGCACCGGCAATTCCACCTAAGATAGCACCTTTCTGGCCATCAGATGGGAGCGATTTTCCTGCCCAGAAGGCAGCTCCACCGTTTGAGAACTGAATAATAACGGGTGCTTTGGCTATTTGAGCAGCTTCCAAAACAGCATTGACCGAGTTGGTTCCCACGACATTGACTGCGGGGATCGCATAGCCCTCCTGTTTTGCGTTGCTGAAGATTTTTTGTACGTCTTTTCCGGTCACCACGCCGGGTTTAACAATATCCAGAATTTTCATGGCTGTGTAAATTTTATTTGAAAGGCAAATATACGTCAATATGCATAAAATGATTTAAAACGGGTATCCGATTCCAAAATTGAGAACAAAGTCTCTGATTTGAAAGCGACGGTTTCCCGGAATCCAGATCGGGCCATCCTCTGCACCTGGATCGCGCAATTTTATTCCCAGATCGAGGCGGCCGATAAAGAAGGAGAGATCCGCTCTGATTCCTAACCCGGTACCCACAGCCACCTGATGGTAGAAGTTGTTCCATTCAAAGAGTGCTCCGGGACGGTCGTCTGATCCGCTGATGGCCCAGATATTACCGGCATCAAGGAACAGTGCACCTTTAAGTATCCAGAATAGATCAAAACGGTACTCCAGGTTAAATTCCAGCTTAATATCTCCTAATTGATTTGGATAGAGGCGCTTTTGATCTTCAGGCAACTGATAACTTCCTGGGCCCAGTGATCGCACCTGCCAAGCTCTGATTCCGGTTGCTCCTCCCGAGAAATACTTTTTCTCAAAAGGCAAGGCATCGGAGTTCCCGTAAGGATAGCCAACACCGGTAAATAACCTGAATGCCAGCTTATTGGACTGATTCAAGACCCAATGATAGCGCAAATCGATTTCACCCATAGTATACTGAGAAACCGGGGTATTGAACAGCTGGTAGCCTCCCTCCGGCATCTCTTGATTTCCAGCAGAGCGGATTCCATAAAAGAGGTTACCGGCAAACTCTGGGCGCAACTTTAGATAAAAGAAACTCTGATCCCTTGAGATTTCCTGATCGGAGAAGGTGAAGGTATAATTTACAGCCGGGACCAGGTGAGATCGGAAGCTGTTCTCCACGTAGGTACCTTGAATCAAATTACGGAACCGATCGGACATCTCAGATACGTTTACATAGTTGATTTCCAGCACACTTAGCTGATGACGAGTGAGAGGCAACTTCCAGTTATATCCGAAGGAGGCATTCGCAATAGTCCTCGTAAAATCAGGCCGACGTTGGTAGTTATAACTAAGATTCAGTCCGGAGTGTGGTCTGGAGTGGGAACCTGGCTTTTCGCGGGTAAAGGGAATCCAGGAGCGCGGAGTTTCAAGTCTGGATTCAATTCCAAACTCAACCATGCGATTAAAATCTTCGACGGCATCCGCAAGAAATTCAACTGCACCTTTGAATCTCAGTTCAAAATTTTCTGCTCCTCTGAACAGGTTTTTATGCTTGTATATCAAGTTACCAGCCACGCCAATGTTCCCTGAGGAGTATGTTCCTTCGAGTGAGAGGTCGTATGACTGTTTGGTCATGGGAGAAAGCAGAATCAAGCAATCAATATTCTGGATTGAATCCAGTCTGTTCCCCTCCTGAATAAAATCAAACTTAATTTGTTTAAAATTCCGCAGGGAGGAGAAGGCTGCAAGGGTCTGATCAACCTTTTCCTGACTGTAAAGCGAACCGGGTGCAAACAGGAGAGATGAGTGAAGGAGTCCCGGGCGATAGTTTAGCTCGTCGCGGTATAAAATTCGCACGCCCTCATAATCTAGGGAGTCGGCTTCGGAGAGGTAGCCACTTGGATTGCTCAGGTATTCAACCGGATCATAATCCGGAACGATCCGAATCTCTCCAATACGAAAGCGTGGATGAAAATCAGGCATATTACGATCGGCGGAGGCATCCCTGGGATTCTTGATTCCAAGGGTAAGATCGGCCTGGTAAGGTTTATTCAGGGTATCGGTAAGATAGTAGATGTATTCACGGGCAAAACCATAGAATCCGTTATTTAGCAAGTTGTTACGAATCCGATTCCGTTCAGCTTGAAGCAACTCATAATCAAATCGGAAACCAGGAGAGATCAGTGAAGAGGTTGAATTTTCTCTAACCAA
>JAAYIP010000219.1 GCA_012523435.1 Bacteroidales bacterium
AAGCCGGTCGATCCGCTCCTTCATTTCCCTGGCAGCCTTATTAGTGAAAGTCAGAGCTAAGATATTACGGGCCGGGATCCCCTGCTCAATCAGGTAGGCGATTTTGAAAGTCAACACTCTGGTTTTCCCCGATCCGGCTCCTGCAATGCCAAGCACTGGGCCTTCAGTAGTTTTGACTGCCTCTTGTTGTACAGGATTCAGTTCTTTTAAAATAGAATTCAAAATTTCAATCTTTATGTACGCCGGAGAGCCTGTGAAACGTTATAAAAGGTGTGGAAGCTGCCCGGAATTGCTCAGGCCAAAAATAGCAATTGTAAACCGGAGCATAGGGCAGGCAGGATCGATTTCTTGTGCAGAATTCTTAATATTGTACCTTAATTTACTAACAGGATAGATTTTAATGAAGTCGCATTTGATCAAGATAATTCGCAGATTAGCATTTTTGTCCTTTGCTCTGGTCCTGGCGATTCCGGCACAGCCGCAATCGGGTACGTACACGGTGAAAGTTTTGAATCCAGCTCTTGATACAGTCATCCGGATTTGTCCGGGACAGGGGTATAATTTCCGTGCGGAATGTTACAATGACGATGGCTCGCCATTTGATGATGATCAAGTTGATTACGTCTGGAGGATGGGGGGTCAGGGTCCAGTTCTGCCCGGTAATGCTCCGTCTTATGCCTTCCCTGAAGGTGGGCACTATCTTGTCAAGCTCACCGTAAGAGGTAAGGAGGGTCCGGATGCCATCAACAGTCCGGAGATCCATGTTTTTGTTTCGATGGCACCCTATTTCACAGGTACTCGTCCTAATGATCAATCCCTTTGCAGTGGGGATGAGTTGATTCTTTCCGGTTTTGTCACACCAGTACCCTGGGTTGGTGATGGCTATCCATTTGAAAATGAATATCTTGCTGCAGATTTCAGATGGGACGGTATGGGAATCATTACCAATCAGGATGGGATTGCAAGGATTAATCCCCCAAGGGATCAGGGGCATTTGGATTATCTTTTTCGTGTCAAAGATGATTTTGGTTGTTTCTTTGATACCGCTTTCACCTTAAATGGAGTCGAAGCTGAGTTTACGATGGAGCCGAAAACGGGGGAAGCTCCCTTGGAGGTGAAATTCCAAATAAAAGATCCCTCCAATGGTGGGTTTGAGAGTAACATCTCTTATGAATTTGAGTTTTACGAACAGCAGGATTCGAACAATCTGATCAGAACCACTGAACTGCAGCACATTTTCGATAATCCGGGTGTTTATCTTCCCCGTATGATTGCCAAATATAACCAATGCACCTACCGGTTTGCTCCTGAAGAAGAGGTGATCCGAGTGGATTCATCGTTGTTGGAGATCCCCAACGTGTTTACCCCTAATGGAGATGGATTTAACGACTATTTTCAGGTTAGTGCTCTGTCGCTTAAAACTTTTAAAGGGGTGATCTTCAACCGTTGGGGAAGGGTTCTTTTTGAGTGGGATGATCCAAAGACTTTGGAGAGTGGTTGGGATGGTCTTGATCGGAATAGTGGTAAAGAAGCTCCGGTGGGGACCTATTATTATGTGATTACCGCAACTGGTTACGATAGAGATCGTTCGAAGGACCCGGAGGATAGCGAATATCCTCACATCGAGTATCGAGGTGGAGTTTACAAAGGGTCGTTGATGCTCTTCCGTTAAACAAAAAAACCTGGCAGGTAAAGCACCTGCCAGGTTTTTTTGTTTTGTTGGGTGGCTTACTCTTCGTCGTCCGAAGTGTAAGCAGCTTGTAGTTTTTCCTGAACATCCGGTGGTACCAGGGCGTACTCCAGAAATCTCATTCCGTAGTTTGCTCTACCGTTAGTCAGTGAACTCAAAGCAGTTGAGTATTTATTCAGTTCAGCCAAAGGGACTTTAGCTTTCAGCTTCTCGTAGCGACCTTCAGAGTTCATTCCCAGAATCATAGCCCGGCGTCCTTGGAGGTCACTCATGACGTCACCCATCCGGTCGCTGGGGGTGAGTACTTCCACCTCATAGATCGGTTCCAGGATTTTTGGACCGGCTTTTCTGAAGGCATCAGCAAAGGCTTTGGCACCAGCTAACTTGAACGAGATCTCGTTGGAGTCCACTGGGTGCATTTTCCCATCATAAACATAGACACGGATATCTCTGGCATAGGATCCGGTGAGCGGTCCATTTTCCAGTTTTTCCATGATCCCTTTTTGGATAGCGGGCATAAACCTTGCATCAATGGATCCACCGACGATACAGTTATGGTAGATCATCTTTCCGCCCCATTCGAGCTGAATCTCTTCTTTTCCACGAATCGAGAGCTGCATTTCTTTGCCGTCGATCTTGAAGGTGTTGCGGTCGGGGGCTCCCTCTTCGTGAGGTTCGATAATCATATGAACTTCACCAAACTGACCAGCTCCACCTGACTGCTTCTTGTGGCGATATTGAGCCTGAGCAACTTTCGTGATGGTTTCACGATAAGGTATGCGAGGAGGAAGATAATCCGTCGGGATCTTATAGATGTTATCCAGGAGCCACTTGACGATATTCAGGTGATACTCGCCTTGTCCGTGTAATATAATCTGTTTCAGTTCTTTGGAATACTCTACGCGCAGGGAGGGATCCTCTTCATGCAGGCGATGTAGAGCTTCACCCAATTTTTCTTCATCCGACTCCTCTTTCGCCTTAATAGCAGCGCGGAACTTCGGCTCGGGCATTTCTATTGGGGCAATCGGTGCATCTACACTTTTATCGGCTAGTGTAGTGAAGGTGCGCGTATCTTTCAATTTTACTGTAGCTCCGATATCTCCGGCATTGATTGTGTCAACCTTCTGACGGTTACGACCTGCCACCACAAATAATTGGGAGATCCGCTCTTTGGCGTTGGTGTTCAGATTGACAACATCAAGGCCTTCGGACAGTTTTCCGGAGATTACTTTAAAGAAGGATATATCACCCAGATGTTGTTCATTAAAGGTTTTAAACACGAACGCGATATTTTCTTTAGTATCACCTACTTTCACTTCCGTTCCGTTCGTCAGCTGATGGCTGAAATGATCGGGTGATGGGGCGTAGTTAATGACAAAGTCGCATAAACGCTTCGTTCCCTGTACGTTTTTTGCAGAGGTGCACAATACCGGGAAAACACCCCGTTCGGCCAGACCCTTTTTGAGACCGGTCCGCATCTCTTCTTCAGTCAGCGTATCATTGGCGAAAAACACCTCCATCAGGCTTTCGTCAGCTTCTGCTGCCACTTCGACTAGGTGAGAATAGTAGGTTTCAACCTTATCGGTCTCGGATGCAGGGATATCGGATTCAATCGGCTCTCCGCCACCTGCGGGAAATTTGATTGCTTTTTTCCGGATCACATCAATCACGGTATCAAAGGTTTCGCCCTCGTTTAGTGGGTATTGGACCACAACCACCCGGTGGCCGAAAGCCTCTTTTGCGCTTTCAACTGCCTTGTCGAAATGGGCTTTCTCGTGGTCAAGCTGATTGACAACAATTATGACGGGTTTAGTATGCTTATCCGTGTACCGCATCAGGGATTCGGTACCGACTTCGACTCCGTTTTGGGCGTTAATCAGCAGCAGAACCGAATCAGCAGCGTTCATTGCTGCTACGGTTGCTCCTACGAAATCATCAGCACCTGGCGTGTCGATGAAATTGATCTTGTGGTCTTTGTATTCCGTGTGCATCACGGAAGTGTAAACCGAGTTGCCACGTTCGTGCTCGATTTCGTGATTGTCAGATACGGTGTTCTTGCTGGCGATGTCACCCCGTCGGCTAATTACTCCACCATCAAAAAGCAGAGCTTCGGCCAGGGTGGTTTTCCCCGAACCTGAATTGCCTAACAGTGCAAGATTTCGAATCTGATTGATCGGATAAACTTTCATAACTCCCTTGGTTTCTGGATAATAGATTGACGTTTATTTCATTTCGAAATTTGGTGTGCAAAGCTAAGGTTTTTTTTAGATTCCCCAAGCGACCCTTCTGTCGCCTGGTTGGAACATGATCTAATCCGAAAGAGCTTCAGTTAGTTAATAATTGGAGTGGAGGTGGGTTTTAAATTGTCCGGGTGTAACGCCCGTATGTTCCCGAAAATGCTGGATGAAGGATGATTTTGACCGATATCCAATGGCGGCAAGAATGGCCGGCCCTAAGTGCACTAAACAAGTATTTCGGTGAACAGGAACACCCGTGAGGTTTGCTACATAGAAAAACAGTTGCGGCATTAAAGTGAGCCCAGAGCACACATACAAACAAAAAACCGTATAGCTGTGCTGAATGGCAAATGGTACATTTTCGGTGGAGTCCAAAACTACACTTCGGGTGATCGACAGATCAATCACCTGGTTAATTCAATCTATGAGTTCGACCCAACTGATAATGCATGGAATCTACTGGCTGCAACAAATCCGGACCAAACCCGAGGGCTAATCATATTTTGCTGTTTCTCATGGATTGTGTATTGCCTTCGGCTCCTTTGGCAGGTGAAGAAGGCCAGTTCAGCTGTAATCCCAGAATGTTCCTGACTGGAGGGGAAGCAGGCAGTCTTCATTTTAGCGACCAGTGGAATTACATCTTTGAAACAGGCTCCTGGGAGACGCAGCCTGATATTACAGATGAGATGTCCATTGCAAAAAGTGAGGCCGTGGTTGATCCGTATAATAATATATATGTTTTCGGGGGATCAGTGGGCTCAATTCCACTGGATAACTTCTACCGGAAGATTGGCGATTCTTGGTCGGCTTACAACAAGGATGAGAGATAGTGGCAACGGTTTGATCCCAATCCGGTTGCGGAGACTCTGACAATCAGTGGCATTCCAGACTATACCGGGGATTTGCGGATTTCTATCCTCAATGTTAATGGGCAGACCATTCGGCGGAAAGCTATCGCTGCCTATCATCATACTATTCGGATCGATGTGAGAGAGTTGCCCGCAGGTCTTTACTTCCTTCAAGTGGAAAGCAAGGACTGGAGATGCTACCATAAAATCATCATCCGCTAGGATTCGCTCCGTCAGAGTGCGATCTGGGGGGGCGTCGTCCTGCCAATCATCTTAAAGGGTGCGGAAAATCTCTGCGTCAGGGATTTTTTTTAGAATTCTTTGTAGGTGCTTCGTTTTTTTTGAAAAATACTTTTACCTTTGCACACCATTTTGTTAACAAAGTAAAGGGTAATAATTATTTAGTAATGCCTACTATACAACAATTAGTAAGAAAAGGTAGAACCACCAGGGTTGAAAAAAGCAAATCGCCTGCTCTCGATTCCTGTCCGCAGCGCCGGGGTGTTTGTGTCAGAGTATACACGACGACTCCCAAAAAGCCAAATTCCGCGATGCGTAAGGTGGCCAGGGTTAAGCTGACGAATCAGAAAGAGGTGAACGTTTACATCCCGGGTGAGGGTCACAATTTGCAGGAGCACTCTATTGTTCTCGTTCGTGGGGGCAGAGTAAAGGATCTTCCGGGTGTTCGTTATCATATGGTACGTGGTACTTTGGATGCTGCAGGGGTTGATGGACGTCGGCAGCGCAGGTCAAAGTATGGTGCCAAGAGACCTTAGAAAGGATCTGAAACCGCTAAAAAGAAGTAGCACATGAGAAAATCTAAAGCCAAGAAGAATATTGTGCAGCCAGACCCGAAGTTCGGGGATGTCAGGGTGACGCGGTTTGTCAATGACCTGATGCACAGCGGTAAAAAGAGCATTGCTTTTGATGTTTTCTACAATGCCCTGGAACTGGTTGAGAAAAAGACACAGGATAGCGGTTTGACGGCCCTGGAAGTTTGGAAGAAGGCTCTCGAGAACATTACGCCAGCCGTTGAGGTGAAGAGTCGTCGTGTTGGGGGTGCCACCTTTCAGGTTCCGATGGAGATCAGGCCGGATCGGAAAATTTCCATTGGTAACAAGAACCTGATTGGATTTGCAAGAAAGCGCACCGGGCGCTCCATGAGTGAAAAGCTTGCGGCTGAAATCATCGCTGCATTTAACGAAGAAGGCGCAGCCTTCAAGAAGAAAGAAGATACGCACCGAATGGCTGAGGCCAACCGGGCATTTGCGCATTTCCGGTTTTAACCGGCACATAAGTTCTTTGACAGGTTGGGATGGCACCAAATCTCTCTAATACCAGGAACATCGGTATCATGGCCCACATTGATGCGGGCAAGACGACTACAACCGAGCGGATTCTGTTTTACACCGGAATTAATCACCGGATCGGAGAGGTTCATGATGGTGCTGCTACCATGGATTGGATGATCCAGGAACAGGAGAGAGGTATTACAATTACTTCTGCGGCAACAACAACTTGGTGGAAATGGGAAGGGGAGAGCTACAAGATTAATATCATTGATACCCCGGGCCATGTAGATTTCACTGTTGAGGTTGAACGGTCGCTTCGAGTTCTTGATGGAGCTATTGCCGTGTTTTGTGGTGTTGGTGGTGTTGAACCACAGTCCGAGACCGTATGGCATCAGGCCGATAAATACGAAGTTCCCAGGATTGCGTTTGTCAATAAGATGGACCGTCCGGGCGCTGATTTCCTCAACGTTCTGAGGGAAATGAAGGAAAAACTCGGAGCCAGGCCTGTGGCAATACAGGTTCCAATAGGATCAGAAGATAAGTTTAAAGGCGTGGTCGATCTACTGACAAACCAGGCTTTAGTCTGGGATGAAAGTAATGATCAGGGATCACATCCGGAGATCGCACCGATACCCGAAGAGATGGCCGCTCATGTGGCTGAGATGAGGGAAGAGATGATCGAGGCTGTTTGTGAAACTGATGACGAGCTGCTGGAGAAATTCTTCAACGATCGCAATTCTATCCATGAGAAAGATCTACTGGGAGCTTTACGAAAAGCAACGCTTAACCGATTGCTTGTTCCTGTTCTCTGCGGATCAGCTTTTAAAAATAAAGGTGTGCAGCCTCTGCTAAATGCAATTGCTGCTTTTCTACCAAGTCCGCTTGATGTCGGCGCGGTTCAGGGATTTGACCCGAAAACCCATGCCAGCCTCAGCAGACAACCTGATCACGAAGCACCTTTGGCAGCACTAGCGTTTAAAATTGCTACTGACCCCTATGTTGGCCGATTGGCTTACCTGAGGGTTTATTCCGGGTCGATCAAATCGGGAGCCACTGTATATAACATGCGTACCGAAAAAAAGGAAAGGATCACCCGACTATATCAAATGCATGCTAATAAACAGAACCCGAGAGATGTAACTGAGGCTGGGGATATTTGTTGAGCTGCCGGTTTTAAGGACATTAAAACCGGAGACACACTCTGCGATGATAACCATAAGATTCTGATGGAATCCATTAAATTTCCCGAACCGGTACTCGGAATGGCTGTTGAAGCCCGTACCCAGGAGGATATCGCGAAATTGCAGGATGCCCTACAGAAACTGACGGATGAAGATCCTACTTTCAAAGTCCACTCCGATGAGGATTCTGCCCAAACCGTTATTAGCGGCATGGGAGAACTCCACCTCGAAGTCCTGGTCGATCGACTAAAACGGGAATTTAAAATCGATGTCAATAAGGGCCTTCCGCAAGTAGCTTATAAAGAGGCGATTCGCTTCCAAACTGAGCAGCTGACTGTATTCCGCAAGGATGCAGGCGGAAAACCATTATTTGCCGAAATCAAAACCATCATTTCACCGGATTCGGGTAGCAGCGGACTCATTTTTGAGTCGCACCTGAAGCCTGATGAACTTCCAAGGCCCTATGTGGCCGCTGTTGAACGAGGTTTCAAAAATGCGATGAACAGTGGAGTCTTGGGCGGTTTTCCGTTGAAAAGCCTAAAAGTTACGTTGCTTGGAGCTTCTTATCATCCGACAGAGTCCGATGAGCTTGCTTTTGAAATTGCAGCCCAGAAGGCTTTCCGCGAAGGATGTGAAAAATCGGGACCGGTTCTGCTCGAACCGATCATGAATCTCGAAGTAGTTTGCCCCGAAGAATTTATGGGAGATGTGATTGCCGATCTCAACAAAAGGCGTGGCCAGGTAATCGGAATGGAATCCAAACCCGGTGGCCGTGTGATCAGAGCAATAGTACCCCTGTCAGAACAGGTTGGATACGTAACATCACTGAGATCACTAACCTCCGGCAGGGCAAGTTCAACAATGGAACTTGCTCATTATGATGAGGTCCCTCGAGAGCTTGCCATCGCCGTCCTGCAAAAAGTTTTTGGAAAAGTGGATTTATTGTAGAAAAAACTAGATACGAATGAGTCAAAAAATTAGAATTAAGTTGAAGTCTTACGATCACAATCTCGTGGATAAGTCTGCCGAGAAGATCGTAAAAACGGTGAAGAGTACCGGTGCTGTTGTCAGCGGGCCAATCCCCCTGCCAACTCACAAACGGGTATTTACCGTGCTGAGGTCAACTTTCGTGAATAAGAAGTCGAGAGAACAATTTCAGCTTAGCTCCTACAAGCGGTTAATCGACATCTACAGTTCCACGGCTAAGACAATTGATGCCCTGATGAAACTGGAACTACCCAGCGGAGTTGAAGTAGAAATTAAAGTTTAATTCAAAGAGTTAGTAACATGCAAGGCTTAATCGGGAAAAAAATCGGGATGACTTCGGTCTTTGATGCCAATGGAAAGAATATTCCATGCACCGTGGTTGGAGTCGGTCCCTGTGTGGTTACCCAGATCAAGACCCAGGAAACGGATGGGTACGAAGCGGTGCAAGTGGCCTTTGACGATAAAAAGGAAAAGAAAACCACTAAAGCCATGCTGGGTCACTTCAAAAAAGCCAATACCACACCGAAACGGCAAGTTCACGAGTTCCCCAAGGATAATGGTGAATCTATTAACCTTGGTGATCTGATCACAGTCGAGAATTTTAGTAATGAACAGTGGGTTAACGTTACGGGTGTAAGCAAGGGTAAGGGTTTTCAGGGTGTTGTCAAAAGACACGGCTTTAGCGGTGTCGGCGATAGCACACACGGTCAACATAACCGACTGAGAGCTCCTGGTTCGCTTGGCGCCTCCTCCTACCCTAGTAGGGTTTTTAAAGGAATGCGAATGGCCGGTCAGGACGGAAATCGAACCGTCAAAATGATCGGGCTACAGATCATGAAAATCATTCCGGAACATAATCTAATGGTTTTAAAAGGATCAGTTCCGGGTGCCAAAGGTTCATACTTAATAATTGAGAGGTAATGGAAGTAGCAGTAGTTAATAATAGCGGCGAGAAAACCGGTCGAACCGTCCAATTGCGGGACGATGTATTCTCCATCACCCCCAATGACCATGCTATCTACCTGGATGTAAAGCAGTTTTTGGCTAATCGCAGGCAGGGTACGCATAAGGCTAAGCAACGTAATGAGGTGGCCGGAAGTACAAAGAAACTGAAGCGCCAGAAGGGTACCGGTACCGCTCGTGCCGGTAGTATCAAATCCCCGCTTTTTAGAGGAGGGGGAAGAGTGTTCGGCCCAATGCCACGGGATTACAGTTTTAAACTCAATAAGAAAGTTAAACAACTGGCCCGAAAATCAGCTCTCTCCTATAAAGCTCAAAATGACCGAATCATGGTACTTGAGGACCTTGTTTTGGAGGCCCCAAAGACCCGAATGATTGCTGAAATCAGGCAAAACCTGAGACCTGACGACAAAAAAATGCTATTGGTTTTAAATCAACCGAATAAAAACATATATTTGTCGTCTCGAAATTTACAGGGAATTAAAGTCGTAACAGTTTCAGAATTAAACACTTACGATGTACTCAATGCTTCAACTGTTGCCTTTTTCGAGAGTTCGGTTGACGCTTTAAATGAAAATTTCGGACAATAAGAAAGCAGAGACAATGGATATTTTGATCAAGCCAATCGTGACCGAAAAAATGACAGGACAGACTGATGTGCTGAAATGTTACGGTTTTATTGTTGACAAGAGAGCCAACAAACACCAGATTAAGCAGGCGGTAGAGGAAATGTACAGTGTGTCGGTGGTATCGGTTAACACGATGCGTTACGGCAGCAAGACCAAATCCAGATATACCCGCTCAGGCATGGTTCGAGGCCGGACTGCAGCTTTCAAGAAAGCGATTGTTTCACTTGCCGAAGGCGATGTAATTGATTTTTACAGCAATATTTAATCAGAGATGGCAGTACGCAATTTTAAACCGGTTACCCCGGGGCAGAGAGAGAAAGTCATAAGCACCTTCGAGGAGATTACCCGGAGTGTGCCTGAGAAGTCTTTATTGAAGCCTTTGAAGAAATCGGGCGGCCGTAATAATTCAGGCAGGATGACCATGCGGTATATGGGAGGAGGACACAAACAGATGTACCGCGTCATCGATTTTAAAAGAGATAAAGACGGTATCCCGGCTAAGGTTTCGTCAATCGAATATGATCCGAACCGTACCGCTCGCATTGCCCTGTTGGTTTATGCAGATGGTGAAAAGAGATATATCCTTGCTCCTAATGGTGTAAAAGCCGGGCAGCAGGTTGTGTCCGGATCAGGTGTAGCTCCCGAAATTGGCAATTGCCTCCCGCTTGGTGAAATTCCTCTCGGAACAGTTGTGCACAATATCGAGTTGCGACCGGGTCAGGGAGGTGCGATGGCACGTAGTGCCGGATCCTATGCCCAGCTCGTATCAAGAGAGGGGCGTTACGCAATTCTGAAGATGCCTTCTAGCGAAATCAGGCTGATTTTAACTACCTGCCGGGCAACGGTTGGATCAGTTAGTAATTCAGACCATGGCCTAGAGAGCGACGGGAAAGCCGGTCGGAAGCGTTGGATGGGACGTCGTCCGCGTACCAGAGGTGTTGTGATGAACCCGGTGGATCACCCAATGGGTGGTGGCGAAGGCCGTTCATCTGGAGGTCATCCGCGCTCGCGCAAAGGATTGCTGGCTAAGGGTTACAAAACCCGCAGGAGTAAAAAGGCCTCATCAAAATTCATTCTTGAAAGACGTAAGAAATAACCGAAAAATCACGAGCGCATGAGCCGATCATTAAAAAAAGGTCCGTTTATCGAAGTCAGCCTGGAAAAAAAGGTGATGGCAATGAATAGTACCGGTAAAAAAACGGTGGTTAAAACCTGGGCACGCAGGAGCATCATCTCCCCTGATTTTGTTGGGCATACGGTTGCCGTACACAATGGTAATAAATTCATTCCGGTCTATGTTACCGAAAATATGGTAGGGCACAAATTCGGAGAATTCGCTCCTACACGTAACTTCCGCGGACATGCAGGAAACCGGAAGAGGTAAGTTGAAATTCAGTATACAAGAAGATAAAAGTTAGAAACAATGGGTTCCAGAAAGCAAGAGCGGGCAAATCAGATTAAGGAAGGGCGCAAAGAACTTTACCTTGCCGCACTTAGAAATAATCCGACCTCGCCACGAAAGATGAGGCTGGTTGCCGATATGATCCGTGGAATGGAAGTGAATAAGGCACTTGACGTGCTGAAATTTAACCCCAAAGAGGCATCCAGAAAGCTTGAAAAACTGCTGATGTCGGCAATTGCCAACTGGCAGGCCAAAAACGAAGGGGAACGGATCGAAGAGAGCCACCTCTATGTAAAAGATGTTTATGTGGATTCGGGCAGAATCCTTAAACGCCTGAGACCTGCACCACAAGGCCGGGGCCACCGGATCAATAAACGCTCCAACCACGTGACCATTTTCCTGGATAGTAAAAAACAAGTTGAAAAAACGGACGCATAAATGGGACAAAAAGTAAACCCGATTAGTAATCGCCTTGGCATCATCAAGGGTTGGGATTCCAACTGGTATGGCGGAAGTGATTTTACCGAAAAACTCGTTGAAGATTACAAAATCCGTGAATACCTGAATGCCCGACTGGCCAAAGCAAGCGTTTCTAAGATCGTGATTGAGCGTACACTTAAGCTGATCACCATTACAGTCAATACGGCACGCCCGGGTATTATTATCGGAAAAGGCGGGCAAGAGGTTGATAAACTTAAGGAAGAGCTGAAGAAGATCACCAATAAAGAGGTGCAGATTAATATCTTCGAGATTAAGCGACCCGAACTGGACGCCGTCATCGTAGCTAGTAATATCGCTCGGCAGCTCGAAGGGAAGATTGCTTACAGACGCGCCATTAAAATGGCTATCGCTTCAACGATACGAATGGGCGCTGAAGGAATTAAAGTGCAGATATCCGGTCGATTGAACGGAGCTGAAATGGCTCGGTCCGAGACCTACAAGGAGGGAAGAATCCCGCTGCATACACTACGTGCCGATATCGACTATGCCCTGGCTGAAGCCCATACTAAGGTCGGAACAACTGGCATCAAAGTGTGGATTTGCAAAGGAGAGATCTACGGCAAGAGAGACCTTTCACCCAATATTGGAGCAAAAGCCCCGAGAAAAGGATTTAAAAAGAAAAGAGGTTAACCAGTACCGACTGAATAATAGTAATCGCCATGTTACAACCGAAAAAAACAAAATACAGAAGGCAGCAAAAGGGTAGGATGAAGGGTAACTCCCAGCGAGGGAATCAGCTTGCCTTCGGTTCCTACGGGATCAAAGCAATGGAGACCTGCTGGATGACTGGAAGACAGTTGGAGGCAGCTCGTATTGCGGTAAACCGTTACATGCAGCGTCAGGGTCAGGTTTGGATTCGTGTGTTTCCGGATAAGCCTATCACCAAAAAGCCTGCCGAAGTTCGTATGGGTAAAGGTAAAGGTGCTCCTGAAGGATTCGTTGCACGAGTTACTCCCGGTCGCATCCTGTTCGAAGCAGAAGGGGTCTCCCTGGATGTAGCCCGCGAAGCCTTACGTCTGGCTGCTCAGAAACTCCCGATCAAGACGAAGTTTATTGTCAGACATGATTTTGTTGAAAGCACAACCGAGGAATAATGAAAAACGTTGAAATTCGCGAATTGACAGCCAAGGAACTGATCGAAAGGATCGATACCGAGAAGGCTAACCTGGTTAGGATGAACATGAACCACACGGTTTCGCCGTTGGATCGTCCTCACCAGATCCTCCATACCAGGCGTCTTGTCGCCCAACTTAAGACGGAATTGCGCAAGAGACAGCTTAATGAAAATAAGAAAAGTGAATAACCATGGAAGGTAACAGAAATCTGCGCAAAGAACGCACCGGAGTGGTGGTCAGCAATAAAATGGAAAAATCCATCGTGGTTGCTGTAAAAAGGAAAGTAAAACATCCGATGTACGGAAAGTTTGTCAATAGAACGACCAAGTTTGTCGCTCACGATGAGCAAAACACCTGTAACGAGGGTGATCTGGTCCGGATCATGGAAACCCGGCCGCTCAGTAAGCGCAAGAACTGGAGATTAATCGAAATTATTGAAAGAGCCAAGTAACCATGATACAACAAGAATCCAGAATGATTGTGGCCGATAATAGTGGCGCTAAAGAGGTCTTGTGCATCCGCGTTTTGGGCGGAACCAGCCGGAAATACGCGTCGATCGGTGACAAAGTGGTGGTAACCGTGAAGTCAGCCCTGCCTGGTGGCGAGCTAAAAAAAGGCACCGTATCGAAAGCGGTTATTGTCCGCACCGCAAAAGAGATTCGTCGCAGCGATGGTTCTTATATCCGTTTTGACGACAACGCTTGTGTGTTGCTCAACAATTCAGGTGAGATCCGGGGTACCCGTATCTTTGGGCCGGTGGCAAGGGAACTTCGCGAGAAATATATGAAAATTGTTTCCCTGGCACCTGAGGTGTTATAATAAAAGCACGGACCATGCAGAAGAAAATTAAGATAAAAAAGGGAGATACGGTAATGGTAATTGCCGGAAACTCCAAAGGCCAGCAAGGCCGAGTGCTGGAAGTGATTCGCGATAAGGAGCGGGCTCTGGTGGAAGGAGTAAACATGCTTTCCAAACATACCAAAGCTGATAAGAATGCTCCCCAGGGTGGAATCATCAAAAAAGAAGGGCCAGTTCATTTATCCAATCTAATGATTGTGGATCCTGCATCAGGAAAACCAACCCGCGTTGGCCGTCGGTTGGGTGAGAAGGGTAAACTGGTTAGATTTTCGAAGAAATCAGGAGAGGAGATTAAGTAATGGAATACGTACCGTCATTAAAGAAAAAATACCAGGAAGAGGTCGTTCCTGCATTAACCAAAGAGTTTGGTTACCATTCGGTCATGCAGGTGCCACGCCTGGAAAAAATCGTAATCAACCGGGGCGTCGGTCGTGCTGTCGCTGATAAAAAGCTGATAGAGGTTGCTCAGGAAGAACTAACCAATATCACCGGCCAGAAAGCGGTTCAAACTATCTCCAAAAGAGATATCTCCAACTTCAAGCTGCGTCAGAAGATGCCGATTGGAGTGAAAGTGACCCTGCGCCGTGAACGGATGTATGAGTTTCTTGAACGCCTGATCGCTGTAGCTTTGCCAAGGATCAGGGATTTCAACGGAGTGAATGCTAAGTTTGACGGACGCGGGAATTATACCCTCGGTATTACCGAACAAATTATTTTTCCTGAGATCGATATTGACAAGCTCCACTCCATCATCGGTATGGAAATCAGTTTTGTCACTACAGCAAATAGCGATGAGGAGGGTTTTGCCCTGCTCAAGGGATTTGGAATGCCTTTTAAATCAATAAATAAGAAATAGGTATGGCAAAAGAGTCCATGAAGGCCCGCGAGGTCAAAAGACAAAAAATGGTAGCCAAATACGCCGCGAAACGCGAACGTCTGAAGGCTGAAGGTGATTTTGCCGCACTGAGCAAACTTCCTAGAAATTCTTCCAAAGTACGCCTGCACAACCGGTGCAGTTTAACCGGAAGGCCGAAAGGGTACATGCGCCAGTTCGGGATCAGCCGAATCTCGTTCAGAGAGATGGCATCCCAGGGGTTGATACCAGGTATTAAGAAAGCAAGTTGGTAATATTATAACAAAAGAATAAGATGACTGATCCGATTGCAGATTTCCTGACGCGCATTCGCAATGCGATCATGGCCAAGCATAAAGTGGTTGAGATTCCGGCATCCAACATCAAAAAGGAGATGACAAAAATCCTTTTTGACAAGGGTTACATTCTGAGCTACCGGTTTGAAGATGATGACAAGCAGGGAATCATAAAGATTGCCCTTAAGTATCACCCAATTTCCCGAATTCCAGCTATTAAACACCTGCAAAGGATTAGTAAGCCGGGCCTTAGAAAGTACTCCGATGTGGATAATCTTCCAAGGGTTCTGAACGGAATGGGTATTGCTATCCTTTCAACATCAAAAGGATTGATGACTGACAAGGAAGCTCGCCGGGAGAAAGTTGGCGGTGAGGTATTGTGTTACGTATATTAAAAAGTTATTGACCATGTCAAGAATTGGAAAATTACCGATTAACATACCTGCCGGAGTGACCATTAAGGTCTCCGATTCGAATCTGGTAGAGGTAAAAGGCCCTCTCGGAACTCTTACCCAGCAGGTTGATCCGGATATCACTCTCAAAGTAGAGGATGGTCAGCTGACACTCAGTCGGCCAACTGAACAGCAACGCCACCGGGCACTGCACGGTCTCTATCGTTCGCTAGTACAGAATATGGTGACGGGTGTTTCGACAGGATACGAGATTAAACAGGAACTGGTAGGGGTAGGATACAAGGCTACCGCTGACGGTCAGGTCCTTGAAATGAACCTGGGATATTCCCATCCAATCATCATGCAGCTTCCTCCGGAAGTGAAAGTTGAAGCGGTCACTGAAAGAAGAAGTAATCCTTTCATTACCTTACGGAGTATTGATAAACAGCTTATCGGACAGGTGGCATCGAAGATTCGCTCACTGCGTAAACCGGAGCCTTACAAAGGTAAAGGTATCAAGTTCGTAGGTGAAGTCCTGCGACGGAAGTCGGGTAAAACCGCTGGTAGTTAATGCTGTTATTTAGATAATAAGTTAAAACGAGTAAATAAGATGGCTTTTTCGAAGCACGAACGCAGACTGAAGATCAAAAGTCGGATACGCAAGAAGATCGAGGGAACAAGTGAGTTGCCCCGTCTTTCCGTATACCGCAGTAATCGCCAGATTTCAGTTCAGGTGATTGACGATCTCTCCGGTCGTACGCTCATTTCCGCTTCTTCATTGGAGAAGGAATTGGTGTTGAACCCGGGTGACAATAAGATAACACAGGCCAAACTGGTTGGGAAAAGAATAGCCGAGAAGGCTATTGCCCAAGGGATCACTCAGGTGGTCTTCGACCGGAATGGTTATTTGTATCACGGAAGAGTTAAATCATTGGCGGATGCTGCCCGGGAAGGAGGGCTAAAATTTTAATGAATATGTCGACGAGCGTACTTAAAGTAAAAACGACCGACCTGGAACTGAAAGACCGGTTGGTAGCAATCAACCGAGTCACGAAGGTGACCAAGGGGGGGCGAAACTTTAGCTTTTCCGCTATCGTGGTGGTTGGAAACGAAGATGGCGTTGTTGGCTGGGGCCTAGGTAAGGCTAATGAGGTGACAACCGCTATCGCCAAAGGCGTGGAAGCAGCTAAGAAAAACCTGATCAAGGTGCCCATTATCAATGGAACAATACCTCACGAGCAGGTTGCCAGCTTTGGCGGAGCTACAGTATGGCTTAAACCAGCCTCCAGCGGTACTGGTGTAAAGGCTGGTGGTGCTATGCGTGCGGTTCTGGAAAGCGTTGGTGTAACCAGCGTACTCGCCAAATCCAAAGGCTCCTCGAACCCTCATAACCTGGTCAAAGCTACGATGGCAGCCCTTATGGAACTTAGAGATGCTATTACTGTAGCGCAGCATCGCGGAATAAGCCTGGATAAAGTTTTTAACGGATAATCCGATCAGTAAGAGACAATTATGGCCAAAATAAAAATTACACAGACCCGCAGTAAGATCCACTGTACCGATCGTCAAAAAAAGACTTTGGAAGCATTGGGTTTGCGCAAAATGCATGCGACTGTGGAGCAAGAAGCCACCCCGCAAATTTTGGGAATGGTAGCAAAAGTTAAACATCTGGTTTCCGTCGAAACTGGTAAATAGTCTAATTTTCAAAAGAACATCCAAAAATGGAATTGCATAATCTCAAACCAGCTGAAGGATCGGTTCATAAGGAGAAAAGAATCGGACGTGGACAGGGCTCTGGATACGGCGGAACATCGACCCGTGGACATAAGGGCGCAAAATCCCGTTCGGGTTTTCATACTAAAGTAGGATTCGAAGGTGGCCAGATGCCACTGCAGCGCCGTCTTCCTAAATTCGGTTTTAAAAATATCAATCGGAAAGAGTTCAAAGGTATTAACATCAGCACCTTACAACTGCTTGCTGATAAGAAAAGCCTGACACTGATTGATGTGGATGCGCTGATTGAAGCCGGTTTGGTTAAGAAAAATGATAAGGTAAAAATTCTTGGAGACGGCACCCTGACTGCGAAATTGGAGGTTAGAGCACACGCTTTCTCCAATTCAGCTGTCAAGGCTATTGAAGCCCAGCAAGGAACCGTAGTTAAACTGTAACGGGATGAGAAGATTTATCGAAACCCTTAAGAACATTTGGAGGATTGAAGACCTCCGCGCGAGAATCCTTACCACATTGGGACTGATCTTGGTCTATCGGCTTGGCAGCTTTATCGTGTTGCCGGGGGTGGACCCGACGCAACTTGATGCTCTGCGCGAGCAGACAGCAGGAGGCCTGGAGGGATTGCTGGATATGTTTTCGGGTGGTGCCTTCTCTAACGCTTCTGTTTTTGCTCTGGGTATTATGCCGTACATCTCCGCATCTATCGTGATCCAATTGCTCACGATCGCCGTCCCCTATTTTCAGCGTATGCAGAAAGAGGGCGAAAGCGGAAGAAAAAAGATGAATCAGATAACCAGATGGCTTACAGTTGCTATTACTGCAGCTCAAGGACCCAGCTACCTGTTTAACCTGCACCGACAATTGCCAGAAACGGCTTTTGTTGTGAGTGGAGCCTTCTTTACCATCTCCTCCGTGATCATCCTGACTGCCGGTACCCTCTTTATTATGTGGCTTGGTGAACGTATCACCGACAAGGGAATCGGAAACGGTATCTCACTCATCATTATGATCGGAATTATCGCCCGTCTTCCGTTTGCCCTCGCTGCAGAATTTGCTCAGAATCTTGAACAGCAGGGTGGTGGTCTCGTTATGGTTTCGGTTGAAATCATCCTACTCCTCATCGTTATCATGGCATCTATTGCATTGGTGCAAGCTACACGACGAGTGCCCGTTCAATATGCTAAACGGATTGTAGGGAATAAGCAATATGGAGGCGTTAGGCAATATATCCCTCTGAAAATCAATGCAGCAGGGGTTATGCCGATCATTTTCGCTCAAGCGTTTATGTTCCTCCCTATGATGCTGGGTCAGTTCGATACCGAAGGATCGGGTAAGTTCCTACAAGCTTTTGGAGACTATACCGGATTCTGGTATAATTTGACTTTTGCCTTGTTAATCATTGCATTTACGTATTTTTATACTGCCGTTACTGTCAACCCGACGCAAATGGCAGAAGATATGAAACGAAACGGAGGTTTTATACCAGGTGTCAAACCTGGTAGAAAAACGGTCGAATTCCTTGACTCGATCATGTCAAGGATTACTCTTCCGGGCTCAATCTTCCTGGCGATCATTGCTGTGCTGCCTGCACTGGCAAGTCTGATCGGAATCAATAGCCAGTTTGCCCAGTTCTTTGGGGGAACTTCCTTGCTGATTTTGGTTGGTGTTGTTCTTGACACACTCCAGCAGATTGAAAGCCATCTTTTAATGAGGCATTATGACGGACTGATGAAATCAGGCCGCATCAAAGGCAGGGTTGGTGGCTCAGCTATTTAACCTCGCTCAATGGAGTTCTTTGTATGATTGAAATCAAGACAGATGAGGAGATAGAATTGCTAAGGAAAAGCAACCTTCTTCTTTCTGCAACCCTTGCGAACGTTGCGCCCTTGATGAAACCGGGAATCACTACACTCGAAATCGATCGGGTGGCGGAAGAGTACATCCGGGATCACGGAGGAGTACCAGGATTCAAAGGCTATAGCGGGTTCCCAAATACATTGTGCATTTCTGTGAATGACCAGGTTGTGCATGGGATCCCTTCTAACCGGGTGCTTCAAGAAGGAGATATCGTTTCAGTGGATTGCGGCGTCTTTATGAATGGCTTTCACGGTGATTCAGCTTATACCTTTGCAGTGGGAGAAATCTCTGAAGAGCTGCAAAACCTGATCCGGGTAACCCGAGAAGCCCTTTTTCTGGGCATCGCAAAAGCTGTCGCTGGAAACCGGATTGGTGATATCGGACATGCCATTCAGGAACACGCCGAAGCTAACCGCTTCTCAGTCGTTCGCGAAATGGTAGGACATGGAGTAGGGCGTAATCTCCACGAAGAACCAGAAGTCCCTAACTATGGACGCCCTGGTACAGGACCAATGTTACGCGAAGGGATGACAATCGCTATCGAACCCATGATCAACCTTGGGCGGAGACAAATTTATCAGGAGCGAGACGGCTGGACAATCCGAACCGCTGACCATAAACCATCAGCTCATTTTGAACATTCGATAGCTGTCCGGGCAACAAAAGCTGATGTACTGTCTGATTTCGAAATAATTGATAAAGTATTGAATAATAACTAATATATGCCAAAACAATCTTCTATCGAACAAGATGGAACAATCATTGAGGCCCTGTCCAATGCCATGTTCCGTGTCGAGCTGGAAAATGGGCACGTCATTACTGCTCATATTTCAGGGAAGATGCGCATGCATTATATTAAGATCTTACCCGGGGATAAAGTAAGAGTGGAAATGTCCCCCTACGATTTGACTAAAGGACGTATTTCATACCGGTATAAAAACTGATAAAAAACGTAACAATGAAGGTACGAGCATCTGTAAAAAAGCGTTCGCCAGAGTGCAAAATTGTGCGCCGGAAAGGACGTATCTATGTGATTAACAAGAAAAATCCCAAGTTCAAACAAAGACAGGGATAATTGACATTGAATCAATTCATAAGGAATATATTTTATGGCACGTATTGTTGGTGTTGACATACCGAACAACAAAAGGGGCGAAATTGCCCTCACTTATATTTACGGAATCGGAAGAAGCCGGGCACAAAAAATCCTGGCAGAAGCTGGAGTGGACAAGAATCTAAAAGTTCAGGACTGGAATGATGACCAGAGTGCTGCAATCCGTACTTATATTAACGATCACTTCAAGATTGAGGGTGAACTTAGGTCCGAAACACAGATGAATATTAAGAGGCTGATGGATATTGGATGCTATCGGGGAATTCGCCATCGTCTGGGTCTGCCTGTTCGCGGGCAGAGTACTAAGAACAACGCCCGTACCAGAAAAGGAAGACGGAAAACTGTTGCCAATAAAAAGAAAGCCACTAAATAAGCGGTAAACAATGGGAAAAAAGAAAGCAAAAGCAGCGAAGAAAAGAGTGGTCCAAGTTGAACCGCTTGGACAAGCTCACATCCATTCTTCATTTAACAACATTATCGTATCACTGACTAATAATGCCGGTCAGGTGATCTCCTGGTCCTCTAGCGGGAAAAACGGTTTCCGCGGATCTAAAAAAAATACCCCCTATGCAGCCCAGGTAGCCTCACAGGATGCAGCGAAAGTTGCTTATGATTTGGGACTTAGGAAGGTGAAGGTTTTTGTCAAGGGCCCAGGCAACGGAAGAGAATCAGCCATCAGAACACTCCATAACAATGGAATTGAGGTGGTGGAAATCATGGATGTTACACCGATGCCCCATAATGGATGCCGTCCACCAAAAAGAAGAAGAGTTTAATTTCCAATACATTAATCTATAAAACCAAAGAATTAAATGGCTAGATATATTGGACCGAAAACCAGGATTGCCAGAAAGTTTGGGGAGCCTATTTACGGGGCAGATAAGTACTTCGAAAAGAAGAACTATCCTCCCGGATTTCACGGTCCGTCAAGAAGACGTAGAAAGCTGTCAGAGTACGGAGTTCAGCTTAAAGAGAAGCAGAAAGCTAAATATACCTACGGGATATTGGAAAAGCAATTCTCCAATACCTTTAAGAAAGCCCAGCGAACGAAAGGGGTAACCGGCGAGGTTCTCCTGCAATTGTTGGAATCCAGACTGGATAACGTAGTCTATCGGTTGGGAATTTCCAAAACTAGAGCCGGTGCACGTCAGCTGGTTAACCACCGACATATCACTGTCAACGGTCAGGTCGTTAACATTCCCTCCTACTCCCTGAAACCAGGTGATGTTGTAGGCGTACGCGAAAAGTCAAAATCTCTTGAGGTAATTCTGGATTCAGTCGCTTCTGCCAGACCAAGACTCGCCTGGCTCGAATGGGATCAGGCCGACATGGTAGGTAAGTTTATTAACATACCAGAAAGAACTGATATTCCTGAAAATATTAAGGAACAACTGATAGTTGAATTGTATTCCAAGTAATCGATAAATATTAGATCATGGCTATTCTATCCTTTCAAAGACCAGATAAAGTTATCCTTCTCGAGTCCGAACCTACGTTTGGTAAGTTCGAATTCAGACCCCTCGAGCCAGGTTACGGAATCACGGTTGGCAATGCCCTTCGCCGAATCCTGCTAAGCTCCCTGGAAGGCTATGCGATTACTACCTTGAAAATCGAAGGGGTAGATCATGAGTTTTCTACAATAAAAGGGGTGATCGAGGATGTAACTGAGATCATTCTGAACCTGAAACAGGTGAGGTTCAAGCAGCAGATTGAAGGTGTTGAGGATGAGCGCGTAACGATCGTTGTTAGCGGACAGGAACTGATGAAAGCCGAAGATATCGGGAACTTCCTGAGCGGTTTCAAAGTCCTGAATCCTGAACTGGAAATTTGCCACATGGACCCAACGGTCAAATTGCAGATGACCCTGACAATCAACAAGGGACGTGGTTATGTGCCCTCCGAAGAGAATAAACCGGATGATGCGGAAATCGGATTAATCCCTCTTGACGCCGTTTTTACACCAATTAAGAATGTCAAGTTTACCATCGAGAATTTCAGAGTTGAACAGAAGACCGACTACGAAAAACTCGTACTGGAAATTCAAACCGATGGATCTATTCATCCAAAAGAAGCTTTGAAAGAATCAGCTAAAATTCTGATTCACCACTTCATGCTTTTCTCTGATGAAAAAATTACCCTGGAATCGGATGAGAAAACAGATCGTGAAGAGTTTGACGAGGAGGTCCTCCACATGCGCCAGATGCTGAAAACAAAACTCACCGACCTTGATCTGTCCGTCAGAGCACTTAACTGCCTGAAGGCCGCTGATGTGGAAACGTTAGGCGACCTGGTTGCCTACAACAAAAACGATCTGCTGAAAATCAGGAACTTTGGAAAAAAATCCCTGACAGAACTTGAAGATCTGCTGAAAGCCATGGAACTGAATTTCGGGATGGATGTAGCAAAGTATAAATTAGATAAGGAATAAGCGAAAATGAGACACGGGGATAAACAGAATAACCTAGGAAGAAAAAGCGCCCACCGGGATGCCATGCTGGCCAATATGGCCTGCTCATTGATCATGCATAAAAGGATCAATACAACGGTAGCCAAAGCCAAAGCCCTCCGGACCTATATCGAGCCTCTGATAACTAAGGCAAAAGAGGATACGACACACTCAAGAAGAGTCGTGTTTGGCTACCTAAGCGATAAAGCCGCTGTAACTGAACTGTTCCGCGAAGTGGCCCAAAAAATTGCCGATCGCCCGGGAGGATATACCAGAATCTTAAAGACAGGCACCCGTCTTGGCGATAGCGCCGAAATGTGCCTGATCGAACTGGTGGATTTTAATGAGAATATGCTGGCTGCTAAAGCTGAATCCAAAGCAGCAAAAACTCGCCGGTCAAGACGCTCACCAAAGAAAAAAACTGAGACAGAAGCTGCTCCGGCAACTCCCTCTGTAGAGGCTAAGCCTACTGAATCTACTGTAAGTGAACCTGTTGTGAATGAGGCTGAAAGCAAGCCTGCGGAAACAACTGATTCAAATACGGAAGAAAAAGCTTAGCTGATTGAGATTAAGCAAAATTTGTTTTTTGTAGATAGGGTGAGGCCCGGGACATTTGTTCCGGGCTTTTTTCTATCTTCCTGACGATATTCTTGAAGTATGAACCTTAAAGTCTTCTTGCGCAAGTTGGAGAAGGACGGCGAACTGCTGCGCGTTTTGACATCAGCCGATCCTGAGTTGGAAATCACAGAAATTGCCGACCGCATCTCTAAACAACCCGGGGGAGGGAAAGCCCTTCTGTTTGAAAACACGGGAAAGGGAATTCCATTGTTAATCAATGCTTTAGGGTCAAAGACCAGAATCTCAATCGCCTTCGGAGGGAGAAGCCCGGAGTCCCTAGCCACTGAAATCGGGAGCCTAATCACGACAATCACCGGCCAGTCGAACCGGTTGGCATCAAAACTGCAAAAAGTACCTCTCCTGGGGAAAGCTGCCCGCTGGATGCCCAAACATAAAAGAGGACGTGGTAAATGCCAAGATGTGATCATTCATAATCCAGACTTGGGAATGTTACCGATTCTGACCTGTTGGCCGCATGATGGTGGACCCTTTATAACTCTCCCTCTGGTTCATACTAAAGATCCGGTGACAGAGCAACCAAATCTTGGTATGTACAGAATGCAGGTCTTCGACCGAACGACAACTGGTATGCACTGGCATATGCACAAAACTGGGGCAAGGCATTATCGTGAATATCAGAGACTTGGGAAAATAATGCCCGTAGCTGTTGCTCTGGGAGGTGACCCGGTTTATACGTATTGTGCCACAGCTCCGCTACCCGATGGAATAGATGAGTATCTGCTGGCTGGATTTATCCGGAAAAAACCAGTCAAGCTGGTTAAGTGTCTAACCCAGGATTTATGGGTTCCGAGCGATGCTGATATTATCCTGGAGGGGTATGTGAATCCCTCAGAGCCCCTGGTAACTGAAGGTCCATTTGGTGATCACACGGGATTCTATTCCTTGCAGGATCAATACCCTCAGTTTCATCTGACAGCCATTACCCATCGTAAGAAACCTGTTTATCCGGCTACAATTGTAGGTATCCCCCCCCAGGAAGATGCGTGGATTGCCTGGGCTACCGAACGGATTTTTGAGCCACTTATGCGCTTCTCCATGCTTCCTGAGCTGGCTGAAATTCATCTGCCAGTTGCCGGGGTTGCTCATAATCTGGTACTAGCCAGAGTTAATACTGACTATCCAGGCCAAGGCCGGAAAGTTTTACATACACTTTGGGGTGCTGGCCAGATGATGTTTACGAAATTTCTAGTGATCACTGGTACTGATGTTAGGCTCAACAATTATGCGGAGCTGGCTCGTTATATTTCCAGGCGGGTCGACCCGGCCAAACACCTGGAGAGAGCTACCGGTCCTTTGGATGTTCTGGATCATGCCTCCCGAATTCCGGCAGTTGGAGGTAAGATCGGACTCGATGCCACAGGGCTCGAACTTGAAGGAATTGAGGGGGAAAATCAGGTTGTTCCCTTCGAAGCACTCGCAGCCATCCGTTCATGCCACCCGGAAATCAAGGATATAAATCTTGACCTACTCGGAAAAGGAATTGCCGTAGGATTGGTAGCAATCCAAAAAAGTCGTCAGAGTGTTGTCCAAGATCTGATAGGCGAGATCAACCGGAATCAGGCTTTTTCATCGGTGAGATTCTGGTTCTTTTTTGACGAATTCGTCAATTTGAAAGCCTATCAGCAGGTGGTCTGGTTAATCGGTAGCAATACTGATCCTGATCACGATGTGACCATCTGGAAGCCAGCAGAGGGGCATCTTTACGGTGTGATGTGTGTAGATGCTACCATCAAAACCAAGGTGTGTGATGCTTTCAATCGCCCCTGGCCAAACCCGGTTGTCATGGATCTTCCCACGATCCACAAGGTGGACAGACGGTGGCGAGAGTATAAACTGGGCAAGCCTTTACCCTCTCCATCGCTGGTTTATCGGGAATTCGAAAGGCCTGGAGGCGCTGCTATTGTTCAATAAGCCAAGATGGACGCTCCTGAGATTCTTGATAGGCCTCAAGACCGCTGTCAAGAAAATCGATGAAGTCTTCTATGTCCAAGTTGTAGGATCGGGTAGGAACTAGGAGCTCTCCGTCAGGATTTAAAAGAGCATACAAGGGCTGGGTATTCTGATTAAATCGAGATATCTGAAAATCCTGATTCTTTTTACCCAGAGTTTTCTTTACTTTACCATCGTAAGTTGATGTAACCCATTCAGATTCAGGGAGATGAATTTTCTTGTCATCAATGTACAGAGCGATGATGACGTAATCTTCACGCAGTCTTTTGAGGACTCTCGGGTCTGACCAGACTCGGGCTTCCATTTCACGGCAGTTAACGCAACCGTGTCCGGTAAAATCAATGAAAACCGGTTTATTGAGTTTCTTAGCACAATCCAGGCCTTGCTCGTAGTCGAAATAGCCTTCTAATCCGAATGGGAGGTGTAGCTGATCTCCATATTTTGGTTTGTCGCAGGGGGCTTCCAATCCATTATGGTAGGATGCGGCAGGAGTAAGGCTTCCTGATTCTTCGCGAATCAATCTATGAAGATCAAAATCATGGCTACTCATGGGTGGCATATAGCCCGAGAGGGCTTTCAGAGGAGCACCTACCATTCCAGGAATGAGGTAAACCACAAAGGCGAAGGTGATAATGGCCAAGATTAGCCTAGGAACTCCAATATGGCTGATTTCGTTATCATGTTTGAACTTTATTTTCCCCAGTATGTAGAACCCCATCAGGGTGAAGATGACTATCCAGAATGCCAGGAAAACTTCCCTGTCGAGTAATCCCCAGTGGTAGGTTTGATCGGCGATGCTCAAGAATTTGAGCCCGAGTGCCAGCTCCAGGAATCCTAATACGACTTTGACTGAGTTAAGCCAACCGCCTGATTTTGGCATGGATTTCAGCCAGGATGGGAAGATGGCGAAAAGGGTAAAAGGTAGGGCAAAGGCTAAGGAAAATCCCAGCATACCGATTATCGGTTCGATAACTGCTCCTCCTGCGGATTGGACGAGGATGGTTCCAACGATTGGGCCGGCGCATGAGAATGAAACCAGAACAAGGGTGAAAGCCATAAAGAAAGGTCCGCCGATGCCACCTTTATCCACGCGTTCGTCTGATTTGCTAATCATCCAGCTCGGTAGATTGATTTCGAACATCCCAAAGAACCACGCTGCGAAGAACATGAAAATCAAAAAGAAGAATACATTTGGAATCCAATGGGTGCTCAGGAAATTGGCTATTCCCGGGCCGAAAATGATGGCTACCAGAGTTCCGATGATCGTATAGATTGCGATAATAGAGATTCCGAAAAAGAGGGCTTCCATCAGGGAGCGTTTTCGTGATTTCTGGCCATGCATGAAAAAGGTCACTGTCATTGGAATCATCGGAAACACGCAAGGAGTCAGCAGGGCGATCAATCCAGCCAGGAAAGCGATCAGAAAGAGTCCCATTAGGGATTTTGTTGATAAGTTGACGGTAGGTTCGGCTGACACGTTTGATTGTTCGGCGGAAGCTGTTTCATTAACCTCCAGGCCTGTGCTACCTGGTGGAACGACGGACAATTCAAAATCGGTGCTCAGCATGGAGCAAACCTGGTCGTCGCAAACCTGATAGTCAATGGTGCCGGTTATTACTTGGGCATCTTTGGTAAGTAGCTGAATCTGTTGGGAATAGGAAGCTTCGGTTGAGAAGTATTTTACTATCGCCTCAAACATCGGATCATGTTCTTCCACCGGGGTATTGAGTTCCCGGATACTATCTTTGAGAATATAGTGGTCTGATGGTTCAAAAGAAAAGCTGATGGGGATAGGACCGTTGGGATTGTCCAAGGCATAGAGATGCCATGTTGATTCTATTTCGGCTTCAAATCTCAGATCAAAGACGGAGTCATTAACCTGTTCAACCGAAAAAAACCACCTGACCGGGTCAACTAGCTGAGCTTTAGTAGAGTATGAAGATGCTAGGACTAGTAAGGAAGTTGTAATTATGGCTTTGACAATGCTTCTCATAGTGTGAATAATGGGTTTAACAACTTAGAGGATGATTTTCTCACCGTTATGGTCGAAAAACTCGTAATTGAGAATGCCGATATTACTATCGGACTTAATTTTTAGCCAGATTTTGGTTTTGAGGAACCATTTAATGCGTATAGAAGGGCATCCGAACTGAAGGTAGGAAGCAAGGTAGGGGTGAGCTCGCAAAGTAAGGCTTTTCCCTTTTTCCTTGTCGATCAGATACATAAAGTGATTTTTAATTTGATCCACCAGGAGGATACTTGGAGTGATTTCACCGGTTCCGCTGCAGGTTGGGCAGGTTTCCATAATCTGCACATCCATTTCCGGTCTAACCCGTTGTCTGGTGATTTGAAGAAGGCCGAATTTACTCAGGGGTAAGATATGGTGTTTGGCCCGGTCGGTTTTCATGGCCTCCTTCATTTGCTCAAATAATTTCTGACGATTCTCGGCTTTGGTCATATCGATGAAATCGACGACGATAATGCCGCCCATATCTCGAAGCCTAAGTTGCCGGGCTATCTCCTCTGCAGCGGAGAGGTTAACCTCCAAGGCATTAGTCTCCTGGTCGCTGGCTGATTGTGAGCGGTTGCCGCTGTTTACATCGATGACATGCAGGGCTTCGGTGTGCTCAATGATCAGGTAGGCACCGCTTTTAAAGGAAACGGTTTTCCCGAATAGAGACTTGATTTGTTTGTCGATGCCAAAATGCTCGAAAATGGGTGTTTTCGAGGAGTAGTACTTGACAATTTTTTGTTTTTCCGGAGCGATGGTGGAGATGAAATCCCGGATCTCGCGATACAGCGATTGGTCGTTAACGATGATGTTATTGAAGCTGGAATTAAGGATATCCCGCAGGATTGCGGATGTGCGATTGAGCTCACCGAGTACCAGGCTAGGTGTTGCAGCAACCTTAATATCCTGAAAGATTGATTCCCAGCGTTCTACAAGAGATCGAAGTTCGGCATCGAGCAGGGCTACCTTTCTTTCCTTAGCAACAGTTCGGACGATGACGCCGTAGGTCTTTGGCTTAATACTTAGTATCAGCCTTTTGAGGCGATCCCGTTCTTCTTCAGACTTTATCTTAGTGGAAACGGATACTTTATCCGAGAAAGGAAGCAAAACCAGATTCCGTCCGGCAAGGGAAATTTCACTCGTTAAACGGGGACCTTTCGACGCAATTGGTTCTTTGGCAATTTGAACCAAGATGGTTTGTCCCGATTTCATCAAGTTTGTGATCTTGCCGTGTTTATCGATATCCTGTTCAGTCTTGAACTTTTCGATTGGCATGATCTTCGTCTTCCTGGTCAAGGACAGGTTCAGGTACTTGTTCAGCGACTGAAACTGTGGGCCTAGGTCGAGGTAGTGAAGAAAGGCGTCCTTTTCGTATCCAACATCAACAAAAGCAGCATTTAGACCGGGCATGATCTTTTTGACCTTACCCAAGTAAACATCTCCTACTGCAAACTGAATATTGGATTTCTCCTTGTTGAGTTCGACCAGTCTCTTATCCTCAAGAAGAGCTATAGCAATCTCGTTAGGACTGGCATTAATGATCAATTCAGTACTCACAAAACATTTTTGCTTAAGGTAGATTGCAATGGTTTAATTGCCTGACCAATAAATAGCATAAACCTAAAGAGCAGTCTCTTTAGGTTTATGCTTGCACATATTTAACAAGGACTATTTCTTCTTCTTGTGACGATTTTTACGCAGGCGCTTCTTGCGCTTATGCGTCGCCATCTTATGTCTTTTGCGCTTTTTTCCGCTGGGCATAACAATCTAATTTTCCGGTATAAAACTACTTCTTAACTTGATCTTTAACTTTTGCAACGAAAGTTTTGGCAGGCTTAAAGGAGGGGATAAAATGCTGCGGAATGATGATGGTGGTGTTCTTGGAAATGTTCCGGGCTGTTTTCTCTGCTCTTTTCTTTACTATAAAACTTCCAAAGCCCCGGAGGTAAACGTTATTTCCATTTACTAATGAGGTCTTTACGGTGCTCATGAAAGCTTCAACCGTCTTTTGTACAGCAACTTTCTCAATTCCAGTGTTCTTGCTGATTTCGTTTACAATGTCTGCTTTAGTCATCGCTATAAATACTTTAGTTATCAATGAATTACAATCGGTCTGCAAATATAACCCTTTTATCTGTAAAAAAATATGGAGCATAACTTTTTTTCTTTTTTTTTCCACTGAAGCTACGAGGCTGCATCTAAGGACTATGTAACAACTGTTGAATTGAATATGTGCCATGAGTTTTTTTCCGGATCGGGGTTCACTTAGGGAAATCAAACCTCCCGACCCAACGCGTGCTTTTTAAAATGGTGAATTGTTCGTACTTTTAGTCAACCTTAAAAAAGAAAAAACAGATGTCAGTTAACAAAGTGATTTTAGTCGGAAACGTTGGTAAAGATCCAGAGATCAGGCATTTAGAGAATAATTTAGTTTTAGCCCGGTTCTCTCTGGCCACCTCGGAAACCTATAAAAATAGGAACGGTGAGATGGTTACTAACACGGAATGGCACAATATAGTAGCCTGGCGGCAGCTGGCTGAATTGGCTGAGCGCTTTATCAGAAAGGGCAGGCAACTCTATGTTGAAGGTAAGATCACGACTCGCCAGTGGGATGATAAAGAAGGCAATAAGCGTTATACCACCGAGATTGTGGCGGATAATATTCGCCTCTTGGGCAAACGTGAGGATAATGAGCAGAGCAATGACTCCAATGTTAGGTCTTCCAGAGCGGTTACCCCGGAGCCCATGTCGGAGGATGTTGATATCCCTAACGAGCCCGATGATCTTCCATTCTAAAAGTTGAAATGGACCCCGGCCTAAGTATAGCTTATCTGACCGCACCGCTTCGGACTACTGTCACCTCAGGATTTAGCCTGGAGCAAGGTGTCCAATTGATCATAATAGTGATCTTGTTAGCAGCCTCTGCACTGATATCTGGAGCTGAGGCTGCTTTCTTTTCTATTTCAGCACAGGATAAACAAAAGCTGGATCGGGAACAAGGAAGAACACCAAGAACCGTTCTCCGGTTGTTAGAGAAGCCAGATAATTTGTTTGCAACTATTATGGTGGTAAACAATCTGATGAACATTGGCGTGATCATTCTATCAGCCGGGTTCACAGAAGGCTTGCTAAATATGCCAGATCGACCGGTTCTGAAATGCATCCTCCAGATCGGGATAATCACCTTTGCAATTGTCCTGCTGGGAGAAGTGCTTCCTAAAATTTTCTCCACACGTTATGCTCTCAAGTTGGCTAGACTAACGGCTCTTCCACTCTATGTTATGGAGTGGGTCACCCGACCAGTCAGTAAAATTTTCCTAAAATCAAACTCAGCTGTTAACCGAAGGATTCAAGAGTCGAAGAAGTCCATGACAATTGGTCAGCTGTCGGATGCCCTGGACTTAACCAGTGATGACCTTGAGGAGGAGGAAAAGATACTGAAGGGGATTGTGCGGTTTGCTACAATCGAAGTGAGAGAAGTCATGGTTCCCCGTGTGGATATCGTTGCTCTGGATATTGCTTCCCCTTTTCGTAGTGTTCTTTCAAGAATGATCGAGCACGCCTATTCCAGGTATCCTGTTTATCAGGACGATATAGATAACCTCAAGGGAGTCATCTATCTAAAAGATCTGCTTCCACATACTCAGAAAACCAACTCTTTTCGCTGGCAAACCTTGGTACGGCCGCCATTTTTTATTCCGGAGAACAAAAAGATTAGCGACCTGCTGGAGGAGTTCAGAACCAACAGGATGCATCTGGCTATTGTGGTCGACGAATATGGCGGAACATCAGGATTAATCTCAATGGAGGATATTCTGGAAGAGATTGTTGGAGAGATTCGCGATGAATCTGATGTGGAAGAGGAGATCATTTACCGGACCGTTGGCGCCAATACCTATATCTTTGATGGCAAAACCCTCCTGAACGATCTGGTAAAAATCCTGGAATTATCAGACGACTTCTTTGAAGGCCTTCGCGGTGGATCCGATACTGTGGCCGGGCTGTTCCTTGAACTGTTGGGTGATATTCCGGAGACGGGCGAAGAAGTGAAGATCGGTCATTTAACCTTTATCGTGAAAAGTAAGGATGACCGCCGGATTACGGAGGTTCAGATTCATGTGGATAATTCTGAAAATGAATAATTTACCAAGGTTTATTCTGCTCCTGGTTGCCGCTACCTTGCTGATGGCAGGTTGCCGGAACTCTTTCACTCCTAAACCGAGGGGATATTTTCGAATCGAATTGCCGGACAAAGCGTATCAACTTCTGCAAGGTGATTATCCCTACGAGTTTGAATACCCGATTTATTCCAGGGCGACAAAATATTCAGGCGCTTTTTCCAATGGCGATTCTGCATCCTATTGGATCAATCTGGAGTTTCCTGATTATAAGGGGCGTATTCATTTGACATACAAGGAGGTTAAGGATAATTTGCCACAACTCCTGGATGATGCTCACACCTTTGCTTACAAGCACTCCGTTTTGGCGGATGCCATAGGTCAGGCTGTTTTTGTCGATACGCTTGCCAGCGTGTACGGAGTAATGTTTGATATCAAGGGTAACACTGCCTCATCGATACAGTTTTATGTAACTGACAGCGTACGGAATTTTTTAAGGGGGGCTCTCTATTTTGATGTTCAGCCTAACCAAGACTCTCTATCTCCGGTGATCGGATTTATCCGGGAAGATATTGAGCATTTAATGGAAACCCTCAGGTGGAAATAGGCAGGCGCCACTCTCCTTAATACCTAACCAGAGCAGTTTCTACGCCGAGAGATATTTTGGGTAGTTCCACGGGAACCGTATCTAGGAATAGAGGACCCATTCTGTAGGTTGCTGTTATTGCAAATCGGTTAAATCCGAGTCGTGCAAAAAGCTCCGGTACCCAATCCTGCATATATTCCAGCCCCCTGAAGATCTGTTTCGTTTTGCGGTACCAATTACCTGTGTCATTGTTTCCCGGATCGGTTTGAACTAACCGGCTTCCCATCAACAAGGTTTCCCTAACCCCAATATCCAGGTAACGCCCCAAGTAGTTGCCCCTCTGCCCAAATCGAAATCGTAATCCAAGGCCCGTCGTTGCCTTGCTCAGATGAAGGATCTGTCGGGAGTGGATGTCAGTATCGGGAAATTGTTTGCCTTCAAACTGATTGAACCGGACATTATCCCATCTTAGTCCGGCTTCTAGAATAAAGGCTAATGGATTGAAAATCTTTAATTTATAACGATAGCCAGCCGCAAATGAACCGGTGAGGGGAATCTTTATCAGTTTTTGTTCTGTTTGAGGGTAGGGAATAGCGAACCCCATTTCCAGGTAAAGATGTCCGAAATGTAGTTTGTTTGGCCCATAGTTGCCTGCTCCGGGTACCGAGTCAACATCCTGCTGGAGAACCATTTCCTGACCTTTTACTCCCATCAGGGAGGTGATTATCAGGATGATTGCTGCCAAGATCTGTTTTTTTATCATTTGGTTGCCCTCCATTCTATTTGTGTTCCCCGGTAAGTAGCACGTATGACATCACCAGGCAGGTATCTGTATTTATCAATTTGGATTGTTCCGGGTTCTAGTATCCGGTACACGCCGTAATGCCTAAGGTAACCATCAGGTCGGGCAATGTGGTAGTAAAGGTATTGTTCTTCGCGGTTGGAGTTACTCTTGACTGGAGACTGTTTTGTAGAAATCGTTACACCATTTTCAGATTTATCGACTGAAACGGTGACGATGGGTTTAGCGCGTGGGGTGTTTAGTACTCTGGATGCCTTCGGGATGCCAAAACCGTGAGCATAATCGTAATAGGGATACAGATGCCCGGCCTGTTCCACCTGGTGTAAAATGTCCATTGCCGTGGCGTCGGGATTCATTTGCCAAAGGCAGGCTGCAAAACCAGTTACCAGGGGAGCTGAAAAGGAAGTGCCGAACATGATTCGTATCCCCTTTGGACTTAGGGCGGCAACCTTGCCTGGAGCGCTAATGTTCGGTTTACTTCGCTTGTCGGCTGTTGGCCCGCGAGAGCTGAAATTAGCTACTATGCCGGTTTTGGGGTCAATAGCACCTACACTGAGGATAGAATCCGCATCAGCTGGTGTCCCGAGGTAAAACCACTTATTGGCTCCCTCGTTTCCCATTGCGTTGATTATCAGAATGTTATTTTTTGCGGCATAACTCGCAGCGCGGGAGGAGGGGCTAGTTTTTCCATCCAGATCGCTCAAAAAATAGCGTTGATAGGTGTATCCAAGGGAGGATTGAATAATCTGTGCTCCGTTGGCAATTGCCCATTCCACAGCTTTTCCCCAATTGATCTCTTCGCGGCGGGGTTCTCCATTCATTTCGGTTCTGGCCAGCAGAAACTCTGCATCAGGAGCAAGACCCAGAGGAGTTCCCTGATAGATGCCGGCAATACAGGATAAGACTGCAGTGCCATGAGGATTTCCGGTGTACACATCCTCGCGGTTTCGCACAAAATCCCAAGTTGCTATAATCTGTTTATTATCAAATAGATGCTTTAATCCCGGATGAGTATTTGTCCCTGGAAACCCGGCGTCAATGACTGCGATTCTTATCTTTTTCCCAGACAATCCCATGATTCGAAACAATTCGGCATCCAGGTAATTTAGTTGTTCACGGGCGGTCAGGCTGAGATTGCTGTTCAGGAGAGCTGGCTGTTCATTGCCAGGAGGAGTCTGGCACTTGGCTGAGTTTTCTCTGATCGCGGGCAAGAAGGCAGCCAGTGCAACGATGATCCAGGTTATGGGGTGTGCTAGGGTATTCATCTAGTAATCTGAATGTTATTGGAGTATGTCTCGGATGATATTTCCAACGGATCCTTCCGGTCTGGGAATGTTTAAAATCCTTGACAGAGTTGGTGTAATATCCAGAGGGGTAACCGGTTTATCACAAATGCCGGGATTAATTCCCCATCCGTACCATACCATTGGGATATGGCGGTCGTAGGAGTGTGGGCTACCGGAGTCGCTATCTGTATTTTCCTCCTGAATCCAGCCTGGCTGCAGGATCAAAATCAGATCACCTGTCCGGTCGGGGTAAAAAGAGTTTTGAAGCAGGTCGGCCCAAGGTTGTGTTACGGCTCCAGTAACCAGCCTATCAGCGGGTATGGCTCGTGAAACACCTTCGAAATGGGTTAGAAAT
The DNA here is from genome assembly GCA_012523435.1 of Bacteroidales bacterium. GTDB lineage: Bacteria > Bacteroidota > Bacteroidia > Bacteroidales > UBA12481 > UBA12481. The sequence goes on from JAAYIP010000219.1 coordinate 34,137, forward strand.
CGGGCAGCTTGTTCCTGAATATCGAGAAAAGGAATGTTTTTGCTGTCGATCAGGGTTTCGTTTAGGTACACCTGAAGGTTAATATAATTCTCGACCCAATCGCCCTCTCCATAAATTGCTGTAAGATAAGAATTTAGAAGAGCCATGGCATTACGATAGCGAAAATATCCACCAGGAAGTTTAAGTGACTTATTGTAGTCCGGATCGCGGGAAACGCCATGGGTAGAGGTTAAAATGAACAGGCTACTATCCCGGCCAACGGTTTCCTCCACCTGATGGATCAATCGTTGGATCTCGATATCCAGTCGGAGCAAGGCGTCAGCGACTTCACGCGAATCGGGGCCGAAGAGTAGATTAAGCTGATGGATTGCCGTAAAGCTGACCCATAAGATATCGGGGTGCTTGTCTGTACCGAGATTTTCTTCCAGCATGGCTGCTTTGGCGAAGTCGGCCACCAGCGTGTTTCCAAAGGGAACTTTGGTTAGAATCTCAAAATCCTGGCTTAGGCTCTCTTTACGGATGCGGGCCATTTTATAAGGGAAGGTTTTGAATCGGTTAAAGAATCCTGTTTCAAAGGGATTGTCATCAGGGATGATGATCTCATAGAGATTATCGGCCAGAAGTTGATTCCATTCACGTTCAATATAAATTTCAGCGATATTCCGTTGGTTATAATGGTTCACCCATTGCGGGATCTCTTCCATGTAGTGACTGCTGGTCATCCACTTTCCATTGGCGGAGTTGAACCAGTAGCAGGAAGATGGTTGATGCCCGGCTAGCAGGACGCTGGATTCGGGCTGGAGTGAAACCGTCACTACTTTGCTACGGTTATTGCTGGCCAGTAAAAGGACATCGTTGATGGTAGGGGTCAGCAGATACCTTGGGGAATGCCGTGCGAGCAGAGACAGTGTTCCCACTGGTCGGGCTGTTTGGTCAGCCCTACAAAACACCTCTTCACCGCTGCGGCGATTGTACCACTTAGCGGAAATGATTCCGTGCAGTGCTGGGGTTGATCCGGTAGAAATCGAGGCGTGGGATGATCCGATATCGGCCATCAGGAAAGGAATGTTGGCATCAGAAAAGGAGAGCCC
>JAAYIP010000220.1 GCA_012523435.1 Bacteroidales bacterium
CCAAAGCCATGGCGCTGATTGGCGGTTTTGTCGCCGGTCCGGCTGATGTGATCACCTACCTACGTTATAATATGCGCTCCCAGATTTTTGCCAAATCGCTTCCAATGCCTATGGTGGAGGGTGCCATCAAACGCCTTGAGCTGCTTCGTACCCGTCCCGAGCTGAAAGCACACCTCTGGACCGTTGTTGAAGCACTTCAGAAAGGTCTCAGAGGAAAGGGGTTCAACTTAGGCAACACCGAATCACCAGTAACTCCTGTGTTCCTTTCTGCAACACCAGAAGAGGCCTCACAGTTGGTATTTGATCTAAGAGAGAACTACAACGTTTTCTGCTCGGTGGTCATTTATCCGGTAGTACCCAAGGATGTGATCATGCTTCGGTTGATCCCGACTGCTGATCATTCACTGGAAGATGTTGATTATACCATTAAGGCATTCTCGGAGATCGCTGGTAAGCTGCAAAACCATTTGTACAACCAGAATAAAATTGCCTCTATCTCTTGATAATCAGATATTTTATCTGACAACCAGACATAAACAAAATAGCCACTCCAGGGATTAACATTAGCATCCCGGGAGTGGCTAATTGTTTTATATACCCTGATTTAGGAAAGGTAGCGTTCGGCATCGAGGGCAGCCATGCATCCTGATCCGGCCGCGGTGATAGCTTGACGATAGTGTTTATCCTGGACATCGCCACAGGCAAAAACTCCGGGCACATTCGTTTTACTGGTTCCCGGGATCGTGTTGATATAGCCTATCTCGTCCATTTCCAGGAATGGTTTAAAGATGGATGAGTTGGGTTCATGGCCAATGGCAACGAAAAAGCCGGTGATATCGACCTTCACTTCCTCACCTTTCGAGTTGACCAGAATTACGCCCTCAACAGTCTGGTTACCAATTATTTCCTTAGTGACATGTTCGAAAAGGACTTCTACATTAGGTGTTCGGGCCACTTTTTCCTGCATCGCTTTAGAAGCTCGCAGGTAAGGTTTACGGACGATCACGTACACTTTACGGCAGAGTCCGGCCAGATAGGTGGCCTCTTCGGCGGCAGTGTCCCCACCACCTACGACAGCGACATCCTGTCCGCGGTAGAAGAATCCGTCGCACGTAGCGCAAGCCGACACGCCTGATCCTTTAAATTTCTCCTCCGACTCCAGTCCAAGGTATTTAGCGGTAGCGCCGGTAGCGATGATCACGGCATCGGCCTCGATGAGGTATTCATCATCTATCCAGACTTTATGTTTGGGGCCTGTGAAATCCACTGCTGTAGCCATTCCCCAGCGCACCTCGGTTCCGAACCGTTCGGCCTGTTTTTGCAGATCATCCATCAGGACTGGTCCGGTAACCCCTTCGGGATATCCCGGGAAGTTATCCACCTCGGTGGTAGTCGTGAGCTGGCCTCCAGCCTGGAGCCCCTGGTAGAGGATGGGTTTAAGGTTAGCACGGGCTGCATAAATGGCAGCGGTATAGCCTGCCGGTCCCGATCCCAGGATCAGGACGCGTACCTGCTCCTTCACCTGTAGGGGAAGGACTTTTTGCGAAGAGCTCTCATTAGTTGAAAATGAAGAGAATGGAATCATATTATTATTCTTTTTTGTTACAAATGAGGTGAAACCGTAGTCAATCCAACAGGATGACAAAATTACAGTTAATCCACAAAATATCTCACGGGACCTCAAAGCCAAAAATCGTACCGAAAAGCGATCGTTGGATATCGAAGAAAAACACTATTTTTGTCATTCCTCACACCCACACCCACACCCACACCCTTCCGGGATGTAGCTCAGCCAGGTTAGAGTACTCGTCTGGGGGGCGAGGGGCCGAGAGTTCAAATCTCTCCATCCCGACGATTGACAGACCAGGAGTTAGAGAAATCTAACTCCTTTCTTTTTGCCTCCAGTGTAATCATTCCTAGTGATGGCTATTGGAAAACCTGACGGACTGAAGAGCCTTCCCGAGGGCCACATGCGCGAGTGAATCAAATTCTGAACTGACCTCTGGCCAACGGTTCAAGATTTCGAACAACTGCTCCTCCTCCAAAATTCCCATAACACACGCTTGGCACAACCATATCATCCATCCCGGATCTAGATCCATTGACTCACAATACCGAATCATGGTATCCAAACGAGGCATCGTTTGATTGCAGGAATATTTATAAAGATTCACGCCAGCTTTCCGGCTTGCTGAATTCAGGCTGCAAGCCCTCCTGTTTGGTACTTGGGTCATTATCTTTCTAACCACATCGCAGATTTTTTCTTTAGGCGTAGGCATTGGTTTGGGTAGTTGGTGAAACATTTTTCTAAAAATAAGACAAACAACTATCATTATCAATCGAAAAAAGCCTCTTTGGTCAACTTTCCAAACAATTCACTTGGTTGTAAGGGATCTGAAGGGTAAATTTACAAGAAATGAAGTTCCTTGGAAACAAGACTTTGAGAATTCGCCTTAAAAAATGAAGGCGAATTCTCTTTTATTTCGTAAAAATGAAGCACAAGGGATTTATTTTAGCACTCCTGCTTCACTGCAGTATCTTACTGGGACAGGATGGGAAGTATAAGGCAAACCTGATCATTTGCGATGCGCAAAATGCAGCCATACCTGCGGCAGCGATTGTGGATACTGTTTCAGGCAAAGGTGTCATATCGGATGCGAAGGGCGCTGTTACCTGGTGGTTCAATGACTTCCCCCTGATCCTGAAGGTCTCCCATGTCTCCTACAAAACAGATTATATCATCATTAGGGATTATAAGGAGTTTACAGAAGCCTATCTGAATAAGACGGTACGTAAGGTCATCGCGCCAAAAGAAGTTCTGATTGATGAGGTACTAGTGCATGGTGATACCTACCAGATCATGACCGAATATCCTTATGCGGTTTTGGATTTTGTTGCTTTAGGCGACCGAATTGTTGCGATAGGCTGTGAAAACGGACATCTCCTGAAAAAGGATCTTATTTACGGGGATATTCAAAGATTGAGATTCCTGACCACCTTTAATAACGCCCGAGGCTTTTTAAGGGACTGTTTAGGTGATGTTTATATTACAACCAGGGATAGTGTTTTCCCATTGCTTTTCGCTAAAGATACCGTCATGATCGGGTCCCCGGTTTCTGCAGATTATTTTAAGAACGTGATTGATCCAATAAAAGCCGTTTTTTCTGATGGGTTTATCCATTTCCATCCTTCACCAAATAATCAACACCATGAATATTACTATATCAATGAATCGGATAGTATCACCCATGCCTTTTACCAACTGGGAAACAGAAATAAAGAGGGGCAACTATATGGAGCTCATCAGGTGCTTAAAAATCACTGGATTCTTAAAAACAGCAGATCTTACTGGGAAAACCCGGAAATGCGATGGTTAAATGATATCAATGCATTCATGTTCGGAAGAATAAACACAGATTTCAAACCGGTACACTCTTCCCTTGTTCCATTTCGCGACACCTTCCTGCTTTTCGATTTCAGCAAGGGTACTATCAACTGTTTCGATAAATATATCAACCCCAGATGGCAGGCCGATATAAAAAGTCATCTGGATCCAAGATGCACAGGTACTGTGCATTACGACAAATTATCTGGTCGATGCTTTCTGGAGTATCATGATATCCAGAAAACCGACTTGTATGAGATCAATCCCCGGAGCGGCGAGTTGGTTAAAAGATTCAGTATCACCAACCATAGACACATTGAAAAATTGCAGATAGCCAACGGCAGGGCATATTACCTCTATCAATCAGATCTGGGTAACGAGTTGAAACAATTATTCAGCTTGAAATTGTAGCAGTTTTCCCTAACCTAATCCATCATTTGATTACCACACCTATTGGAGAATTCACCGAATTGTGTTGGCATCGCATTCACGACATCTCCAACATCCGCCGAATAGGTTTCTCGGCACGGATCCGAATATCCTCCTCAACAGTCACCTCCGGCCACTCATGCAGAAGCGTCAGATAGATCTTCTTTAGCGTGTGAAGCTTCATAAAGCTACAGTCGTTACAGGCACAGGTCGAATCCTTTGGCGGTGCTGGAATAAACGTCTTGGCCGGACTGGCCTTGCGCATCTGATGCAAAATGCCGGATTCAGTGGCAACTATGTAACTCGTGGCTGCATCCTGCGATGCAAATCTTAATAAAGCAGACGTCGACCCAACAAAATCCGAGACAATCAAAATCGGCTTCTGACACTCCGGATGTGCAATGATCTTCGCTTCGGGATATTCATTCTTTAACTCAAGGATCTTCTCCAACGAAAACTCCTCGTGAACATGACAGGCTCCATCCCATACCAACATATCCCGACCCGTCATGCTATTGATGTAATTCCCCAAATTACGGTCGGGTGCAAAAATGATCTTCTGATCCTCCGGAATCTGCTTGATGATCGATAACGCATTCGTCGATGTACAACAAATATCCGATAAGGCCTTAATGGCCGCACTGGTATTGACATACGTAACAACCAGATGATCAGGATGCTGCTGAAGAAACTCCTCAAACAGATCGGGCGGACAGGAGTCCGCTAACGAACAACCAGCGTTCTGCTCCGGAATCAACACCTTCTTCTCCGGTGCCAAAATCTTGGCCGTCTCCGCCATGAAATGCACCCCTGCAAAAAGAATGATGTCCGCCTGAGTCTCAGCTGCTTTCCGGGACAAATCAAGACTGTCACCAATAATATCGGCAATATCTTGAATATCTGATTGTTGGTAGTAGTGAGCTAAAATCACCGCATTCTTCTCCCGTGCCAACTTTTTGATCTCCTCTACCAGATTGAGATTCGATGCGATAGGCTCATCCACAAAACCCTTCTTGATCCACGACTCTTTCATCTTTATTCTTTTTGGCAAAATTAGAAATTATTCGGGTTGAGGCGAATGTAATCGTCCAAGGTATTCATTGAACAGCCTCTTCTCTCCCTGATCCAACCCTGAAGTAAACACCTCGTTAAGAACAACTCCATCAAGAAATTGGTCGGCCCGACCGTCAATAATCGATTCCCCACGTTTCATCAACCAAAGCCTGTCGGCCGTATGAATGGCCAGGTCAAGATCGTGCGATGAGAACAAAATAGCCTTGCCCGTCTCCCTGGCTAGATTTTTTAACGTCTTCATCAGTGAGATCCGGTTGGGCAGATCAAGATGAGCAGTCGGTTCATCCAGGATGATCACCGGGGTATCCTGAGCCAGGGCCTTGGCTAACAGTGCCCGCTGCTGCTCCCCATCACTCAGATCATGAAGATATCGATCCGCTAGTAAGGTCATTTTCACCAATCCCATGGCCTCCTCAACCCTGACCTTATCACTATTTGTCAGACGCCCCAGCCATCCAGTATAGGGATAACGACCCATCGCAACCAACTGTCTTACTGTTAGATGCTGAACTTCAATCCGATCAGTCAACACCAAACTCAACGCCCGTGCAGTCTGTAATACCTGATTACTTTTAACCACCTGCCCCTGAATCTCCACAATCCCGGAGATGGCCGAATGAAGCCCTGCAAGCGTCCTGATAAGCGTAGATTTGCCCGATCCATTGGGTCCCAACAGGGACACCACCTCCCCCGCCGAAAGCCCAAGATTCATCGCCGGAGCTAACACTAGTGGCGTACTGCCCGGAATCCGGTAGCCTATGACAAGTTGGCTGGTAGATAATATCGGGGTTTCTGCGGTCCAACTCATGATTTCCAGGCGTTACGTGTTTTACGATTGCTCATGATGACCCAGATAACAACCGGAGCCCCAAAGAGCGCCGTCACAGAATTAATCGGTAAAACCTGCCCTCCAGTCGGCACCTGCGTAAGAATATCGCACACCAGTAATAATAAGCTACCGATCAATACCGAAGCAGGGATGATCAACCGATGATCTGAGGTCCTGAAAAGCATCCGCGCCAGATGCGGCACTGCAATGCCAACAAAAGCAATCGGTCCGGTAAATGCCGTCAGTGCACCAGTCAATAAACTGGTCAGAATGACCACCAAAAGCCGAATCCTTTTGACATTTACTCCCAGGGCTCTAGCCTGATTTTCACCTAACAGAAAGGCATTCAAGGGCTTCTGAAGAACCACGGCAGCAAACAGTCCGGCAATCACCAGCGGTACAAGGATGCCGAGCTGACTCCAGGAAACCCCGGCAATGCTACCGAAAGTCCACACCAAAAAACTATGAACGGAATCAGGATCACTAAAATACTGCAGCACACTAACCAAAGCTCCAGCGGCACTGCCAAACATAATTCCGATGATTAAAATAGAAACCGAATCGGCAATCCTCATGGACACCAGAATGACCAGCAACATCACCAGCAGCGCTCCAAACATGGCCGCTAAAACCATTCCCCAGTGACCAACTAAAAGGATGCCTGACGTGGCCCCTGCCGTGAACAAAGATGAAGCCATCATCAGAATCGCCACCCCTAAACTCGCGCCAGAGCTGATACCCAACACATAAGGCCCAGCCAGCGGATTCCGGAAAAGTGTCTGCATCATCAAACCACTAACCGAAAGCCCCGCACCAACCAAAATGCCCGTCAACGCTTTGGGTAACCTGATCTTCCAGAGAATAAAAGCCAGGTTCTCCGTTTCCTGACTACCACTCAATACCTGACCTAAATCCTCCCAGGTGAAACTAACCGATCCAAACATCAGATCAGCCAGTAAAGCTGCTAGGGTTAACAAACCAAGCGAAATAAAGAGAATCGAATGTCGCTTGAGGTGATTCATTTAGTTGAGTATCAGTGGTGTAATAAAATTCCAACGATGCTCCGGCAACTGTTCGGGCAAGGCAATGGCGGTGAGGTCGGCCAGGATCTGATCTGGACGAACCACCCCACCCTCCCAATAAACGTTACCTCAGTGCAGAGGAAACCGACGAGTAAGA
>JAAYIP010000221.1 GCA_012523435.1 Bacteroidales bacterium
ACAGTGAGAAATATCCATGGATTAGCCATCTTACTGAACCAAAGACTATTAGCCCATACTACTTCTGGATCCGACTGGAGCAGCTGGCTTAGAATATCGTAGCCCTCACCGTAAAGTGGCGGGAAAAAATAGATCAGCAGAGCCAGAGCAACTCCTCCAATAGCCAGCCGCTTCCAAGTTGAAGTTATTGCGTCCATCCTCCCCTCAATCTTCTTCAGCCCATAGGAAAAATACACCGATATGATCCCGGTAAAAACTCCAAGGATCAGAAAACCGGGAAGGTCGTCAACTGTAAAAACATCCGTCAGGGAATAGGTAAACAGCACATCATTGCCCATCAGAAAGAAGGCAACAGTGGTGGCTGTCACCGCCGAGATCATGAGCGGAATCAGCGATGCCATCGTCAGGTCCAGCATCAGCACCTCCAGGGCAAATCCAACCCCGGCCAAAGGAGCCTTGAAAATTCCAGCCACCGCACCAGTGGCACCACACCCCAATAACAGCGTGATGGTTTTGTAATTCATGTGAAAATATTGTCCGATCCACGACCCAAATGAACTGCCAGTTAGGACAATAGGAGCCTCCAGCCCAACCGATCCGCCAAAACCAACAGTCAAGGTACTAGCCACCATGCTGGAGTACACATTATGCGAGCGCAAGCGGCTACCCCGCCGACTGATGGCATACAGCACTTTACTGATGCCATGAGATATCTCATCTTTGATAACCCATCGCACAAACAATACGGTAAGAGTCAGACCCACCAATGGATACAGCAGAAACATCCAGTTGGCTTGCGCTTCGGAAAACCCTTTGGTCAAAAATAAATGGGTTTGGTGAACCGTGTTTTTTAGTAGTACCGCCGCCACAGCACTCACAAACCCCACAATGACAGCCAAGATATAAAGCGCTTTCTTGTCGCCTGAGCCAAAAAACCTGATAATCTTTCCCCTCATTTTTCTCCCGTTCTTTTTTCGAATACTCTACTAATCCTCCGACCACTTCTTTAGCAGGGTTCGGTAGGATGAAAAGAGCCTAGCCCTTGAAATAAATCCAACATATTTGCCTTGATTCAAGACTGGAATATTAAAATCACTCGATTGATGAAATTTGGATGCTACCTCTTCCATGCTTTCGCCCGGACTGATGATGAATTTTGGGCGGTCCATGAGGTTCCGGATGAAAATCGTTTCATACAGTTCCGTTTTAAACATGATCCGCCTGACATGATCCATATTGAGAACTCCGTAAAAGTTGTTTTCGTCATCAATCACTGGGAAAAGATTTCTGCTGGCCTCGGAAATCACGCCAACCAAATCCCCCAGCGAGGCATCCAGCCTGACCGGGCTAAAATTGGTTTCGATCAGTTTATCCGCCTTTAGCAATGACAAAACCATCTTATCCTTATCCTGGGTAAAGAGCTGCTTTCTTCGTGTTAACTGTATGTGATAGAATGAGATAGGCTGAAAAAGCCGGATGGTGGCATAGGAAATAGCCGATGTAATCATCAGCGGCAGGATGAGGTTGTACGACATAGAAATCTCAACAAGCAGGAAAATGGCAGTAAAGGGAGCATGCAGCACCCCGGCAAATAGTCCGGCCATACCAACAAGCGCAAATAGGGTCGGCGAAACAGATGCGTCAAACAGGTTGTTGTAAAGATGGGCAAAAAGCAGCCCGCCAGTCATGCCGGTAAATAGCGCCGGTGCAATGATTCCACCAATACCTCCGGCTCCTAATGTCAGCCCAGCTGCAACAACCTTCAGCAACATCAACAACAAAAGAATCACTACCGTAGCCAAGACATTCCCCTCGAAAGAGGAATAGCCCGACCTGGCAAATAAAAAACTCAAATCCCCGTTTAACGCACTATTGATTGTATTATACCCCTCGCCATACAATGAAGGAAACAGAAAGATCAGAAGCCCAAGTAATCCCGCGCCAAAAGCCCACCGCATGCGCTTTCCTCGAATCCGCTCAAATAGGTTACCGATCCCGACGAGAGTTTTGGTAAAATAGAGCGAAACCAGACCCGCCAGGATACCTAGCAGAATGAACAGAGGAACCTCGCCAAGATTGAACACCCGGCTGATTTCCACCGCCATGATCACATCGCGGCCTAAAGCGAGATAGGAGATCAGCGTAGCACTTAAAGAAGCAAACAAGAGCGGCACCAAGGATGAGAGAGTCAGATCGAGCATGAGCACCTCAATGGTGAAAATGATAGCGGCAACCGGAGCCTTGAAGATCGCTGCCAACGCGCCTGTCACCGCACATCCGATCAGCAAAATGATCTGCTTGTAATTCAAATGAAACACCTGCCCCAAATGAGAACCAATCGCTCCTCCCGTGAGAATCACCGGCCCCTCAAGCCCAACAGACCCGCCAAATCCAATGGTCAATACGGAGGTAAGGGCAGAGGAAAAGGTATGGTGACGCTTAATTGCCCCTTTTGTACTGGAAATGGCATGAAGGATCACCGGAATTCCCAAACCAATTCTAACTTTCATCAGGTAATGGGTTAACAACAAAACCAGGGCAATCCCTATTGCAGGATAGATTACGAACAAATAATTGTGTAGTTCACCCGTAAAACTGCTCGTCAATATCGTCCTGATAAAATAGACCAAATTCTTCACCACAACAACAGCAAAACCGGCTAAAACCCCAATCAGGGTTGCCATAATGAGCATGAAGTTGCGATTGTTAATATTCCGGATCCTCCACCTCAGGAAGCGGAACATCAGTCGGCTTTTTTTGGGCACTCCGTACATGATCCTGAATTAGAATCGTAAAAGTAACAGATGTAACCGAATCACCCGACTGAATGACCGGATAATTTAGCCAGTTAAGCCCCTTTTTATCGGGGAATAGCTATCTTTACCAATTACGTAACTTTTAGTAAATATCTGATTATGAAAAGGGACACGGTTGTTTTTAATCTGATAAGCAAAGAATTTGATCGGCAAAAGAACGGTATCGAACTGATCGCCTCAGAAAATTTTGTCAGCTCACAAGTGATGGAAGCTATGGGATCGGTATTAACGAATAAATATGCCGAAGGCTATCCAGGTCGTCGATATTACGGCGGTTGTGAAGTAGTGGATCAGACCGAACAACTCGCGATCGACCGATTGTGCCAGCTTTACGGAGCAGAATATGCCAATGTTCAACCTCACTCTGGCGCACAAGCCAATATGGCGGTCTTCCTGACTGTCCTCAACCCTGGTGATACGTTCATGGGACTCGACCTGTCGCACGGCGGTCACCTATCGCACGGCTCCCCGGTCAACAGTTCGGGAATCCTCTATCGCCCTGTGGCTTATGGGGTTAAACAAGAGACTGGGCTGGTGGATTATGATATGATGGAAGAGGTTGCCCTCCGCGAGAAACCTAAAATGATCGTAGCTGGGGCTTCCGCCTATTCCCGCGAATGGGATTACCCAAGAATGCGTGCTATTGCAGACCGTATCGGCGCAATCCTGATGGTGGATATGGCACACCCAGCCGGGCTGATCGCTGCCGGCCTGCTTGAAAATCCAGTGAAATACGCCCACATTGTTACTTCTACTACGCATAAAACCCTCCGCGGCCCCAGAGGCGGTATCATCCTCATTGGCAAAGATTTCGAAAATCCATGGGGCATCACAACAAAAAAAGGCGAGGTCAGAATGATGTCTTCCCTGATCGACTCAGCCGTGTTCCCAGGGGTCCAGGGCGGACCGCTTGAGCACGTGATCGCCGCCAAAGCAGTGGCCTTCGGCGAAGCACTCTCACCCGATTTTAAAAAATATCAGCAGCAGGTGAAGAAAAATGCAGCCGTCATGGCCGAAGCTTTCATCCGCCGCGGATATCATGTCATCTCCGGCGGAACCGACAACCATAGCATGCTCATCGACCTCCGCACTAAAGTGCCCGAGATCAACGGCAAGATTGTTGAAAATACCCTCGTGAAAGCCGATATCACCGTTAATAAAAATATGGTCCCGTTCGATTCACGCTCACCATTCCAAACATCAGGCCTGCGCGTCGGTACACCGGCGATTACTACCAGGGGACTGATGGAGGAACATATGGATCCAATCGTTGAGCTGATCGACCGGGTGATCATGAATATCACCGATGAGGCACTAATCTCGAAAACCAAACAGGAGGTCAACCAGATGATGGCCAAATGGCCAATGTTTCGCGAAGAGTGGTAATAACCACTGATCTTTTGTTTGAGTAAATCCGCCTCCTCTTTTGAAAAGACTTTACTCAACAATAGTACCTATGAAAAAACAAGCCTGGATCATTGGATCCACCCTGCTGTTAGCAGTGGTGATCATACAAATTTTTGTACCCGATTCGATTAAAAAAAACGATAGAGTCGATTACGAAGAGTTCCTGATCAGTGAATATGCCGGCTATTCGGGCCATCAGGCTGGAACAGAGGAAGTTAAACCTGACAAACCTGACGTAGCCGCCTTTGCCGAGTTCATCAAAACCCTCGATCCGGAAATCAAAGCCGTTCCCCGTGAACGAATCATTGATGCCCACCAACTGACCGAGGCAGCCGAACACCTCAAAAGCTCCGCAAACGCCCTCGACTGGACTCACTACCCCACCGATATGGGCGGACGAACCCGGGCCATCGCTTTCGATCCTAACGATCCTGATAAAACCGCGATGTGGGCCGGCGCTGTGACCGGAGGCCTCTGGTATAACCCCGACCCCATGGCCGGCGAACCATGGCAGGCCGTCGACGACTTCTGGCCTAACCTCTCGATTAGCTGCATCACCTGGGATCCTAATAATACCCAAACACTCTACGTCGGAACCGGAGAAAGCGAAACTGCCCTGATCATCTATCGCGAATCCTCCGGCGTGGGTACCGGTATCATCCGATCAACCGACGGCGGACAAAACTGGGATATCATTCCATCAACCCGTAACTGGTCGTATGTCAATGATATCCTCGTTAGAAATGAAGACGGACAAAGCGTGATTTATGCCGCAGTCGCTTCGGGAGTCTACCATGGAAAAGCCCACCGGAATAACCCGGGCGACGGACTGTTCCGCTCTACCGATGGCGGCGAAACCTGGACACAGGTGCTCCCAAATATCCCCGATAAAGAGTACCCCTTTGTACCCTCTGATATCGAAACATCAGCTGATGGCTCCAGAATCTTTGTCGGAACAACCTACGGTGTCAACGAAGATGCTACCGATAACGACCGCTCCGGTGCAGCCTGCATCCTGCGATCAGACGACGGAATCAACTGGACTATCAATACCAACTACCTCCAACGAATCCTCCAAGAACCTACCAACAAATATCCCGGAAGAGTCATCCTGGCCCACGCACCCTCAAATCCGGATATGATCTTCGCCATCATCGCATCCGGATACGTCCGTAGCGACCAGTTCATCGGTTACGGTTGCCAGTTTCTGGTGAAATCTTCCGATAAGGGCGAAACCTGGACTGAACTACCTTTCCCTGCCGATTTCGCCTCCCTGGCCTGGCATGCCTTCATCATTACTGTTAACCCTATCAATCCCAATATTTTATGGGTCGGTGGACTGGACACTTACCGAACCGTTGACGGTGGAAACAACTGGGTTAAAATGTCAAACTGGGCCGAAATGTACGGAACAGGCTCACCTAAATATGTCCACGCTGATATCCACGAAATCCTCTACCGGCCTGGCAACGACTCAGAAATGTACGTCACCACCGATGGCGGAATCTTTGGCACACGGTCAGCCTCCTCTCCCGATAATGTGGTATTCTTCGAACTCAATCGAAACTACAGCACCTTACAGTACTATTCCTGCGCCATGCACCCCGCTGCCGGATCCATTCATTTCATCGGCGGACTCCAGGACAATGGAACCATGTTCTACCGGCGCGACCGTACACCAATCTTCTCCGATATGCTGTCGGGAGGCGATGGAGCCCTCTGCTTTATCGATGAAAATGAGCCAGAACTACAAATAACTACCGTCTACCACAATTCCATCTACCTGTGGTCGGGTGAACTGGAAGTAAAACCTTCCCGTCGAATCAATACCCGCTCACTGAATACCGGCTTATTTGTCAATCCAATGGATTACGACTGGAAAAATAACCGGCTCTTTGCTAATGGATGTAACGAACAGGGCGACTACAAAAACACCCTGCATATGTTAACCGTTTCTGCTGCCGGAGTCTCCGGTGGTACCCCAGCTAGAAATCTGAACACCCAGTCGCTGGTCCCCTACTCCAACATTAAATGGTCTGAACACTCCGCACCAGCTCAGAGTAACCTCTTCATCGGAACCCAGTCGGGTAAACTCTTCAAACTAGTTAACGCCTCCGGTGCTGGAACCCTGACTGAACTAACCCCAACGGAATTCCCTACGGCCAACATTTCCGGGATCGATATCGGAGCTAGCGAAGATACACTGCTGGTCACCTTTTCTAACTATGGTGTCCCATCTGTCTGGCTCTCAGTTGATGGCGGAACCAGCTGGAAGGACATCGAATCCAACCTGCCCGATATGCCCGTGAGATGGGGTATCTTCCATCCTCAGAATGCAAAACAAGCTATGCTAGCTACCGAAACCGGGATCTGGACAACAGATAATATCCTGGCCGACAATGTGGTATGGACACCGGACAATACTGGACTCGCCCATGTCCGCATCGATATGGTAAAAATCCGGAAATCAGATAATCTCGTACTGGCCGCCACACACGGAAGAGGCATGTTTACCACCATCTGGGAACCCAGCTTCTCCTCCGGAATCGCAACAGAGGATCTGGCTAGCAAAACAGCTCTTAAAGTCTATCCTAACCCAAGTCGTGGCGATTTTAATGTGATGATTCATCATACTGGCCAGATCCGCTTGACCATCACCGATTTGACCGGCAAACTCATTCTGGAAGAGACGTTTGATCAAGCTGAACCAGGAACCCCTAAGCACTGCGACCTGACGAGTCAACCCAAAGGAGTTTATCTGATCCGGGCTGATTATCCTTCCGGTAATGAAACAGCTAGAGTCATTCTTGAATAAAAAAGCGACAGTTAAATAATTGATTATTAGTAATTTTTGACTCTTTCGCCGCTTCTATGGAATGGTACTTCTATCCAATCCTGATTCTCGCAGGTACGCTGGTTGGGTTTATTAATACACTGGCCGGATCCGGTTCCCTGATCTCCCTGCCACTACTGATGTATCTAGGATTACCAGCTAATATAGCCAATGGGACTAACCGCGTAGCCATCCTGTTACAATCGCTGGTAGGTGTCGGAGTGTTCCGAAATTCGAAAGTCATTCGCATCCGGGAAGGGATCTGGATTGCGCTGCCAGCCGTCATTGGGTCAATCATCGGAGCTATCCTGGCTGTTGATTTAAACGAGGAGGTGATGAGGAAGTTCATCGGTGGACTCATGCTGGTGATGTTCTTTCTGATCATACTAAAACCAGAATCCTGGATTAAGGGGAAAGCTGGGAGCATCAACCCTAAACCTGGAATCCTGCAGATCGTGATATTCTTCGCTATCGGGCTGTATGGTGGATTCATTCAGGCTGGTGTTGGCTTCTTTCTGCTGGGCGGGCTGGTACTGGGCTCCGGATTAAACCTCGTTAAAGCCAATGCCTTCAAAAACCTGATCGTACTGCTTTATACCCCGTTTGCTCTGACAGTATTTATTCTGAACGGACAAGTTCATTGGGGCATGGGACTCACGCTGGCCCTTGGAAACATGCTGGGAGCATTGATTGCGGGAAAGATGGCTGTCAAGCGGGGAGCAGGATTTGTGCGGATCATCCTGCTGGTGGTCATCTCAGTAGCTGCGCTGGATATGCTGGGATTGTTTAAACTGATCTTCTGAAAACCAGATTAGTTCAGCTGAAAACGGTAGGTTATGGTTCCCTGCTGAACACCGGGCTTATCGACCCGACTGAAGCGTGTTTTTAAGGCTGCCTCCCGTGCTGCATTGATCAGGCGAGGATTAGTGGTAGTAGTACCCCTGACACCTGCTTCGGCTATGGCGACCTTGCCATCTTGGTTAACGACAATTCGAACAACCACAACACCATAATCATTAACCTGATAATCAGGCTTAACCAATGGACCATCATGCCTCCGATCTCCAAGATCGTAGGAAACGCCCTGCCCATCTGAATCCCGCTTTGTTGATTCAGTAGATCCCTCCGGATCACCCTCATTGCCGGTGGTGGTTCCAGCCCCTTCACCAGTCGCTCCACCAGTTTCATTCTTCCCACCAAAGGTGCCTGACATCAAATCCCTTAGTCTGTTTTTCGCAGCCTCTTCCTGTTGCTTTTTTAGGCGCTCGGCCTCCTCTTGTCGTTGACGCTCCAATTCAAGCTCCCGCTGGCGGGCCAACTCCTCCTGCCTTTTCAATTCAGCCTCATCAACCGGGTCATCCTGACGGTTAAGGGTTGGAGCCTCTTCCTCTTCCTGAGTCAATAAATCGGGGGCCTTTTCTTCAGCCTGCTCCTGAGCCAACTGCTTGGGCTGGCTGTGAGGCTGAGCTCCTGCCATCGGCTCTGGTTCATTAGCCTGCTGATCAATGGGTTCAATCACTCCAGACCCATCGAAATCAGTTCCAAAATTGATGGTGATACCCCCATAATCATCCGGCATGTGAGTGGTCCGCAGCGTGATCAATAGCATTAGCAATAGCAGCACGGCATGGACTGCTATTGTTCCTATCAATCCGCGATATTTCGGAGCTATCTTCATCATCTTGCCGTGGTGGCGGCAATCAATCGGTATCGGTTTTTACGTGCAATATCCATCACTTTTAC
>JAAYIP010000026.1 GCA_012523435.1 Bacteroidales bacterium
CGGAACCGGGAAAAGTGCGGTCAGTACAGGGGTGATGGAAGTTCACCTGACCGGTGCTGCGGAGAGCGGGGTCTATTCCTATCTAAACAAAGAAGAGTGGGAAGAACGATGTACCTACAGCTTGGCCACCGGCTCATTGGCCCAGGAGTGTGAAGAGGTGGCACTCGCTGCCTGGCGGGTGCTGGGATGTGAAGATGGTGGACGGGTGGATCTCCGGCATGACATCCACGGAGTTCCTAACTTCATTGAAGTCAATCCATTAGCCGGGCTCAACCCGGTCTATTCCGATCTGCCCATGCTGAGCCGGATGAACGGCATCGGGTTCGATGAGCTCATCCACAGAATCATGACCTCAGCCATTCGAAAAGTCCATCCATGAAAAGAAACATTCTGATACTGATCAACCGACTATCTGACGACCCCACCTCACACGAAAAAGATGTGTTGGATCAGGTGGAGGCTGTTGAGAAGAGCCTGGAAGAATTGGGCTTTCCGCACCAACGCGAATGGATCGATCTGGATTTATCAGCTTTAACCCGATTACAATCACATGAGTCAGGAATCATCTGTTTCAATCTGGTGGAAAGTCTGAACCAGGATGGTAGTTTGGTCTATTTCATCCCGGCACTGCTGGAAAGTTTGCACATCCCGTTCACCGGAAACCCCTCTGACGCGCTGTTCCTGACTACCCAGAAACCGCTGGCCAAGAGGCTGATGCAGGGTCGGGGCATCCCAACGCCCGCATGGTTTGAGGCATCCCAACCGCTCCATCTCCATCCTGATCATCTTTATATCGCCAAGCCAGCGCGCGAGGATGCTTCGGTGGGCATTACCGACGAAAACGTTTTTCGCGGTTCCGATCCCCAGAATCTTGACCATTTCCGGCAACGGTGGGGTGATCAGTTCTTTGTGGAGCAATACATTACCGGCCGGGAATTCAACCTCTCCATCGTGGAGGGACTGGATGGCCCCGAAGTCCTTGCTCCCGCTGAGATCCGATTCCTCGATTTTCCCCCGGGGAAACCTGCCATTGTGGGTTATGAAGCCAAATGGGATCCCGATACCTTCGAATATCAGCATACGGTGCGATCGTTCGACTTTCCGGAGAGCGAACAGCCTCTGCTCCAACGACTTACCCACCTGTGCTATACCTGCTGGCAGGTCTTTAACCTTCGGGGGTATGCACGAGTTGACTTCCGTGTCGATCAGGATGACAATCCTTACGTACTGGAAATCAACGCAAACCCCTGTATTTCACCTGATTCCGGCTTTTACCAAGCCGTCATCAAAAGTGGCTACACCTTTACCCGGATCATTGAACGAATCCTTAACGCTACATGACACCCGAAAAACTCAAACCCACGCTACGTCGCGAAGTTAAGCCTTCTGATCCAGAAGCCGTGCGAGAAATCCTCGTCTCTTCCGGGTTCTTTCGCGATGATGAGATTCCGGTAGCAGTGGAGCTCGTGCAGGAGTATCTCGAGAAAGGTCCAGCATGTGGCTATGAATTTTTTTTCGCTGATGTAAAAGGAAAACTTGTAGCTTACGCTTGTTACGGATTAATTCCTTGTACTATTGCAAATTACGACCTATACTGGATTGCTGCCCATCAAGATTTCCGAGGCAAAGGAGTGGGAACGATGCTGCTCAAGGCGGTTGAATCAGCCGTGATGGAGTTAGGGGGGCGTGGGCTATACATTGAGACCTCCTCTCTGCCCACTTATCAACCCACGCGTGACTTTTACCTCCGGAATGGATATCCCGAAGTTGCACGACTTCAAGACTTTTATCAGGTGGGTGACGACAAGGTAGTGTATGCCAAGCGGTTCGAGCTTTAAAAAAATACTCGTATTTTGCTCTCCGGCGGAAGCTATCTTGAGTCCTACGACATGATTGATCTGCACACCCATCAGTCTTGGCCTGGTTATTCAGGCATGATCCGTATTCGCAGTTTTCAGTTTAGCGAAATAGCTGAGCTGAAGACCTTTACACTACCTTTTTCCGTGGGCATCCATCCCTGGGAGGCAGGTGACGGCGGGCTGGATCTTGCCCTGCTGGAACGATGGATTCAACAACCTAATTGTCTGGCAGTGGGAGAATCCGGATTGGACAAGCTCCGCGGGCCGGTGCTAGAGGTGCAGATCCGTTGGCTGATGGCGCAGGCACAACTAGCGATGAGTCATTCAAAACCGATGATCATTCATTGTGTCCGATATTGGAATGAGCTGATCACCATCCGAAGGAAATTTCCCGAAGTGCCCGCTTGGATCATCCATGGTTTCAGAGGGAAAGCTGAACTAGCTGCACAACTGGTTCGGCACGGATTCTACCTTGCTTTTGGAACGGCTCTGATGGAGGAGAGCGCCGCCCTGGCGGAAGTTTTCGCTCAGGTACCGGTCACTCGGCTCTTTCTTGAAACCGATGAAGGTGATGCCACTATTGAAGAGGTGTACACTATCGCTGCGAGTATTCGGCAGATCACCCCAGAGCAGCTACAAACTGCGATTATTAATAACTTTAACACCGTATTTGGAAACGATGTCTTACCCCGATTGGCTTCAACGCACTGAATTACTTCTTGGCCCTGAAAAGCTTCTAAAGTTGAGCAACGCCCACGTCTTGGTTGTCGGTCTCGGCGGTGTCGGTGCCTATACTGCCGAGATGCTGTGCCGCGCGGGCATCGGCCAAATGACCATCGTCGATGGCGACCAGATCCACTCCACCAACCGGAATCGTCAGCTGATTGCCCTGAAGAGCCTCGAAGGGCGATCCAAGGCTGGATCGATGGCCGATCGGCTCCTGGACATCAACCCGGACTTACAACTAACTGTCATTGAGGAATATATCCGCGACGATCGAATGGTTGAAATCATCAATGAACCGTATGATTACGTTGTAGATGCTATTGACACGTTGGCACCCAAAGTATTTTTGATCTATCACACCTTGCGCTGCGGGCATCCAATCGTCAGTTCGATGGGCTCTGGCGGCAAGATGAACCCCGAAGAGATTCGGATCTCCGACCTGTCCGAATCGTACAACTGCAAGCTCGCTGGCATTTTACGCAAAAGGCTTCATCGGCTAGGCGTCTATTCCGGGGTAACCGTCGTGTTCTCACCGGAAAAAGTCGGCAAAGAAGCCGTCATCCTCACCGAAGGCGAAGAAAACAAAAAATCTACTGTTGGCACTATCAGCTATATGCCTCCACTCTTTGGATGCTTCATGGCCTCGGTGGTCATCCGCCACCTGACAATTCCCACCAGCATATCATCGCAGGAAAGCTCATGATCATTTACAATCCAATAAGTTGGAAAAAAAAGACCGCGGGAATCCGTGGTCTTTTTAAAGTTAAAATAGTAGATGACTTCCAATTACAATGCAAGCTGTCATAACAAAAGAAATTACCAATAAATTCTTGGCTAATCTTTTTCTAATGATGTCACTTGAGGCATGCTTTTTCAACGTAAACCATAAAATAATTACACCAGCGTTACCCACTACAATCATTACAATGGGATAGATGATTTCCAAAGTTGTCATAATTGGTGTGTTTTTGTTTATTCTTCAACAGGGGTTAAGTAATGGGCACTAACGCACCAAATCGTGTCAAAAGTGATCCATGCTAGAATAATGGGTGCGATTGCAGCTGTAATTTGAGCTCCTAAAGCAGATAAAAGAAGTTGCTTGATAGTCTGTTTTGAAACGGTTGCGACAATAGAGGCGGTGAAAGTAGCCTTTCCAACATCATACCCCACACTAAGCAAGGCTGCTCTCAGACACTTATCAATGACATTAATTACTGGAGAATCAGGTGGCAAGGATGTTGGCCGATAGTAAGTGTAGGTCATATTAACTGTATCCAGCTCATATCCTATTAACGAGTCTACAGTTTGAAGGTAATAGTTCCCTGCGATCGCAGCATTTACAATGTTTTCAGGTTCATAGCCAGAACAATCAATTTGAAACTCTTGAACAAGAAAATGAAAAGCAGCTGGAAATAAGTCGCTTACAAACTCTAAGACATCCTCATCAGTTACAACTGCTAATACATCCTCGACAGGGATTTCAGGCAATGCTGCTTTCAGTGTTATGTCACCCGAACTGATCTTGTCGTCAAGAACTTGCTTTTCAAGTTTCTTAATGATTCTCCCCTTTGACTCATTCAACTCTTTTTCAAAAAGGGCTCGAGGGCTGCTGGATTCTAATTCCGTCTCAATAATGGATTGCTTAGCCGCCGATGCCGTTTCAGATGGAGACAAGTCTGTTTTCTTGCAGCCAAATACTAACATAGATAGGAGAATTGCTCCTAAGATTAGTTTTAGCTTCATTGTGTAGTGGTTTATTTGGTTAAGGATTATTTGCTAACAACTCAAAGGTGGAAACTTTCTTTCTAATATCCAAAAGGTTAAGGACCTTTTTTTTTCTGATAAAGTTTTCCAAATCAAGGGAAAGGGCAAGGATTGCCTGACGCAAAGACCATCCGGCACCACGAAAACGGATAAATAATTACCTTCACCGATCATAACCCTAACCGTCATGACAGGAAAAGAGAGGCTGCTAGCCACCATTAACCATCAGGAGCCCGACCGGGTGTGTGTTGATTTCGGAGCTACTTCGGTAACCGGCATTCACGCTTCAATCATTAACAAGCTATGGTTAAGGATTTTCGGGCAACACAAGTATCAGGTTAAAGTTATTGAACCCTACCAGATGTTGGGTGAGATCGATCCGGGGTTGCGGGATGCTTTGGGCATTGACGTCATTGGCATTCTAGGCAGAAAGTCTCTACTTGGAACTGATGAGGAGGGTCCCTGGAAACCGTTTCGCCTGTTCGATGGAACCGAGGCAATGGTCCATCATAACCTAAACTGGACCGTGGATCCAGATTCGGGCGATCTGCTGGTTCCTCCGGGTGGTGATCTTTCCTGCCCACCATCGGCCCGAATGCCCAATGGGGGGTACTTTTTTGACTCGATCATCCGTCAGCAACCCATTGAGGAAGAAAAACTTCGTGTAGAAGACAACACCGTGGAGTTCACTTTGTTTAACGGTGATGACCTGAACTATTATCGGAATAAAAGGCGGTGTCTCGACCGTAATCCGGATTATGGGGCTGTGGTGTCGATCCCTGGCACTGGCTTTGGGGATATTGCCACCGTTCCGGCACCCTTCATGAAAGATCCGAAAGGAATCCGCGACATCCAGGAGTGGTATATTTCCCCTTTAATGCGGCGCGACCTGGTGTATGGCATTTTTGAGAAACAGTGTGAAGTAGGCCTTCAGAATCTTGATTATCTAATTGATATTCTGGGCGATAGCGTTCAAGTTGCTATGGTTTCGGGAACCGATTTCGGCACCCAGTCGGGGCTCTTCATCTCCCCCGACACCTTCCGCGATCTCTGGAAGCCTTTCTACGCCGCTGTCAATAAAAAGATCCACGAGAAAACATCCTGGAAGACGTTCATTCACTCCTGTGGAGCTATCCGCGACTTGATCCCTGATTTTATTGAAGCCGGGTTCGATATTCTCAATCCGGTGCAGGTGTCGGCTGCCGGAATGGATGCCCGTGAACTCAAGCAGGAATTTGGAAAGGATGTAGTTTTCTGGGGAGGAGGCGTTGATACGCAGAAAACGCTGCCTTACGGAACCCCCGACGAGGTGTACCGGGAGGTCAGGGAACGCATCGACATTTTCGCTCCGGGCGGAGGGTTTGTGTTTAATACCATTCATAACCTCCAGGGTAATGTCCCAATAGAAAATGTGGAAGCCATGTTCCGGGCTATCCGCGAAAGTTAAAAGTTGTTAATTCGTTGATTTTTGACACCTGACAGGTTTATAAACCTGTCAGGTGTCCTACATTTACCTCACTAAACCGAAACTAAAAAAGGAGGGTACCGTGATGATCACACCGAGGAAAACAGGTTTCAATCACCTCGTTTTCAAATTTTTAGTAGTTATTTCCGGAATACTTATCTGCATCATTCCGGGAAAAAGCCAGCCCGCCCAAGCAGAGCAGGGCTATCAAACCTATGATGAACTCACGCACGAACTTCAGGTGTTGGTGAAAGCCCATCCCGATCTGGCTCGTTTGGAGTCCATCGGCACATCAGCCGAAGGTCGCGATATCTGGTTGCTCACCTTGGCCAAAAAAGGTAGTGTTCCTACGGAGGAGCGCCCCGGGCTGCTGATCGCGGCGAATTTTGAGGCCGGGCATCTCATTGGCAGCCGGCTGTCGATGGCCATGGCCGAGCAGTTGGTGCGAGGCTATCAGGAAAATGACAATATCAAGCAAAGTCTTGATAATCATGTATTTTACATCATCCCAAGAATGAATCCTGATGGTGCAGAGTCGTGGTTTGGCAAGCTACTCACCGGTCAGAAGGGTAATAATCGTCCTACCGATGCCGATAATGACGGCCGGATGGACGAGGATGGGCCGGAGGACTTGAATGGCGACGGGGTGATCACGGTGATGCGGGTAAAGGATCCTCATGGTCTGTTTATGCTTGACCCAGCTGATGG
The DNA here is from genome assembly GCA_012523435.1 of Bacteroidales bacterium. Taxonomy (GTDB): domain Bacteria; phylum Bacteroidota; class Bacteroidia; order Bacteroidales; family UBA12481; genus UBA12481. The sequence continues at coordinate 6,523 of JAAYIP010000026.1, forward strand.
TCGGCTCCTGAAGCGTGCAGATGCTGCGAAGGGTGAGACGGGAGTGTACTCGATTTATCTCGAAGGCATTGATAATGATGGTGATGGGTTTATAAATGAAGATCCGGTTGGTGGCACCGATTTGAACCGCAATTTTCAGCATGCGTATCCCTATTTCAAGGAGGATGCTGGGCGATACATGGTGAGCGAGCCGGAATCCCGAGCGCTGATGGATTGGGTAATCAGCCACCGGAAAGTGGCCATGGTGCTCACCTTTGGCGAGAGTGACAACCTGATTGTCCCGCCCTCATCGAGGGGTCAGCTTAGCACTGACCGTCCGCTTGATCTGATCAGCCTAGCCAGAGCGAGTGTGGAAGGAGCATCGCGCGTAGGAATGATCAGCACGGGCGGTCGGGGTTTCGATCGTTATTCCATGATGATGATGAGCAGTCGCGGAAGATCCGGAGGTCAGGGTGCCACACCGGAATCAACCGGGCGGCAGCGCCCTTCGCGGGAGCCTGCCACCACGGTTAACCAGGGTGATATAGAATATTTTAGCACCATCAGCAGTAAATACAAAGAGTTGACCGGGATTCAGACACAGCCCGTGCTCCGCAATCCTGAGGGGGCATTCTTCCAGTATGCCTATTATCACTATGGTGTTCCCGCCTTTTCGACGCCAGGCTGGGGCATCACGCTGCCGGCTGACAGTACACGGCGGCCCGGTGCGCGGGGAACGATGGCCCGGCCAGGAGGTGGCGAAAACACATCGGTTATGCCAGGGGGTATGGCCAGAGGAGGTCAGTTTCCAATAGAAGGATCATCCAGCTCAACCCCAGGCATCGACGCTCAATTCCTTAAGTATCTCGACAGCAAAAACATACAAGGGTTTGTAAATTGGGAAAAGGCCACCCACCCGGAGTTTGGTGAAGTGGAGATCGGTGGGTTTAAACCGTTGGAGATCAGCAATCCGCCGATCACGGAAATCGACAAGCTAGCAGAGAGTCATACGCAGTTTGCGCTCTACCTGTCAACCCTTTACGCCCGGATACGGATTGTGAATACCGAAGTAACCAGTCTCGGCGGTGGCCTATTCATGGTCAGGGCAGAGATTGCCAACGAGGGCTTCCTACCCACTGCCCTACGACACGGGGTACAGTCGCGCTCGGTGAAGCCAACGATGGTTCAGCTAGGGGTTGCTCCTGAGCAGATCATCAGCGGAAGCAGTAAGACCAACTTCTTCCAAACACTCGATGGATCGGGCAGAAGGGTCAAATATGAGTGGATGGTGAAAGGCAAGAGCGGAGAGAAGATTGAGCTGAAAGCTGTTTCGCAGAAAGCCGGGTCAGACGTCAAAACCATCACGCTTAAATAAAGGAGGACAAGCACATGAAAACACGATATAACATTCTGGTCGGCGCCGCCCTGATACTAGGGCTGATGATTTTGACTCCGGCAGCCGCAACAGCGCAGGAATATGCTTCCGACCCACAGTTCAGGGTTAAGCTCGATTTTAATCGGTGGCATGATGTACATGAGCTTTATGATGATATGAGGCGGTTAGAGGAGGCTTACCCCCAGTTTCTGAAGATGGAGAGCATCGGAAAGAGTCATAACGGACTGGATATCATGGTAATGACTATCAATAACCCCAAAACCGGTCCGGAGATGGGAAAAGCGGCGATGTACATTGATGCCAACATCCACGGCAATGAGATCCAGGGAGGCGAGGTGTGTCTTTACACCATCTGGTATCTGATGGAAAACTACGGAAAGATTGGAGAGATTACGCGATTGGTTGACGAGCGTGTCTTTTATATTTTCCCCACGGTAAATCCTGATGGTCGGCAGCATTTCATGGAAGGAGATGGAGGGAACTCCAGAACCGGTCAGGTTCCGGTAGATGAGGACAACGACGGGCTTTTTGATGAAGATGGTCCCAACGACCTCAACGGCAATGGGGTGATTGAGACCATCCGGAAATATGTACCGGGGCAGGGTGATTACCGGATCAGTCGGACCGACAGCCGGATGATGGAGCCTGTACCATTTGGAGAAACAGGCGATTACATCATTTTAGGTCAGGAGGGCATTGACGATGATGGTGATGGGATGGTCAATGAGGATGGTCCTGGCAGCTACGATCCCAACCGTAACTGGGGGGTTGACTGGCAGCCCAACTACATTCAGGGGGGATCCATGGATTATCCTTTCCAGTTGCCGGAAGCCAGGGCGGTGAACGACTTTTTGATGGCGCATCCGAATATTGCCGGGGTGCAAGCTTATCACAATTCGGGCGGGATGATACTCCGTGGTCCGGGTGCTGAATCGCTGGGTGAATATCCGGGATCTGATGTGCGGGTGTATGATGAGTTAGGGCAGAATGGTGAGCGGATACTCCCCTACTATCGATATATTGTGATATGGAGTGGTCTGTACACGGTGCATGGAGGGTTTATCGACTGGACCAGCGACGGGCTTGGGATCATCTCGTTCTCAAATGAATTGTGGAATTCCTCACAATACTTCAACAGTCCCGAGCTGATGAAGCAGGCAGAAGATCCGGACAGTCCGATAGCCAGAAACCGGAGTCGTTATTTCTTTGATGACAAGTTAGAGTTTGGAGATCAGTTCATGGAGTGGAAAGCGTTTGATCATCCTCAGTATGGGGAGGTTGAGCTAGGTGGCTCGTGGAAGAAGACTCAGGGTCGGGTTCCGCCTCGGTTTATGAACGAAGAGTTATGTCATCGGAATATGGCTTTCACGCTTTATCAGGCTGATGAGATGCCGATGATGCAAATTGGGGAGGTTCAAGTTAAGAAGATAGAAGATGATGTGTACCGTGTTTGGATTGATCTCACCAATCCGAAAGTAGCACCCACCATCACCGCCCGCGCAGCTAGCAACAAGTTAGTGCGACCGGATCTGATACTGTTTGAGGGCAAGCCAGAGGTGATATCAGCCAGTTGGATCAGCAACAAGAACACCTTCGACTACCTCAACCCCATTACGGATCTTATTGATCAAAAGGAACTTAAGAGGTTGATCATTCGAAATGGTCATCCGGGTAAAACGACTCGCACCTTACAGTATTTAGTGAAAGGGAGGGGATCGGTCACGATCACGTACAACAGTGTCAAGGGCGGCACCGTAAGCAAGAAGTTGAGTATTGATTAGTTGGTTTTAGGTTTGGTTTAGTTGTAGAAAACGCCGGAAGGAATCTCCGGCGTTTCTTTTGTAATCTTTTTTGGGCCTTATCAAATAGACCTTATCAAATAGACCTGTCAGGTCTTAAACCTGTCAGGTTCATTTTCGTTTTCCCACCAGGGTAACATCCACCGGGATCATATCGTCGATCGCATTATTTCCCAGGTTTTGGAAGAATTTTCCTGAACCAAAGCGGACGTCATAGAGGGATCGGTCGAAGGTAATGCGGGCCTGAAAAACATCACCGGCACGCTTTACCGTAAAGGCCAGTGGGTGGGATTTGCCTTTGATGGTAAGGTTAGCTTTTACGTTAGCTTCCCCATCTATAAATGTGGAGCTTTCGGTAATGGTAAGTATAGAGGTTGGGTGTGCCTCCACCGAGAAGAAATCGTCGGATTTCAGGTGGCCAACGAGTCGGGCATTTTGACTAGCATCTTTGATATCGTCCACGATAATAGAATCCATATTGATCAGGAATGTCCCGGAAATCAATTTGTTGTTTCCAATTTCAAACACACCCTCCTTCAGCAGCAGTCGGCCGTTATGGCTTTTCACCGGCGTTTTCCCAGTCCAGCGAATCACAGAGGCATCGGTAACGGCGACATATTTTTGGGCAATGCCCGACTGGCTAATCAGCAGGGTGGCACTCAGGAACAGCATTAACACTTTTTTCATATTGATAGTTGTTTAATTATTACTTGTTTATGTAAATAGTTAAACAAAAAAGTTGGAAAAAAGATTTAGGCCTTATTAAAATACATCAAAGTATTCATCTCCAGATCATGCAGATGGATAGCTTGAAGTTATACCTGTCAGGTCCGCTATGACCTGACAGGTTTAGTTAGATATGAGATTATCGACAAGGGAAACTATTGATAACCAAGCTATAAAGATTCTTGCACCGCTTGAAGCATTCTCTTTGCTAAAAACGCAAATAGTTGCAAATCTGGCGTTTTACAATACAGGAGTGCTAATAAGGACGACAGCGGTCTTAAACCTGACAGGTCTTAGACCTGTCAGGTTTAAAAAAAAACAGCTCTTAAGAGGCCCAGTCTTAATCCTTGTTATTGTGGAAGTTACCCTCTGGGAACAACTGGCATGGAGAAATCGGCCAGTTGTTTCTCGGCTGATGTGATATAACAGGGAATCACTGCCTTGGATTGGTTGACTCGGACAAAATGCTGATAGCCTTTGGCGAATGACTGATCATGTTGGAAGTGAAAAAGCCGGTCTCATTCACAAACTAACCGAGATTATCGAGCAGATGTAGTACTTGGGAGGTATGGTGATGGCAACATCAATGCTGTCTAATGACCGAGCCAATATGGAGTCGTTCTTTCTTCCAAAGAGGCTAACCTCTACGTCATTAAAGTAGAGGGAGTCAGGAGTGATATTAAGCCACTCCTCATTGTAATAGAAGTTCTGACAACCAAAAAAGGTTACTTTTACGTTAGATGGCTCAGCATCTAACACTTGAGTATTGGTGAGATGAATTTGGGTCCCACTCGGTACAGGAACAGCAGCATCTGCTTTCGGGCTGGATGAGGAAAGCACCATTACCGATGCCAAGACTACGAACATCACTGCCAGCAAAAAGTAAGGATGGGATGATCGCCAGTCACCTCCGTAAGGCCAAGCCTATCTTGAGACCCCGGCTCAATCGAAGTAGTTTTCTGGTGGAATTCATTGTCCTGCAAGGCATTAAAAGACTCAAAGGTTGGTAAGTTCCGGATCGCTGGTTCTTAACGGCAAAGGTCAATCCTGCTAACAATCCTATATAATATTGTAAACATTCTTTTAACAGCCAAACTCCTGCATCCTCCGGAATGGAGGGCCGGGAGCTTTGGTGTGGCTCCATTTCTTATGTAACCATCCTTACAAAAACTTCTAGACCTGACAGGTCTAATACCTGTCAGGTCTAGTTACTTGGTGTCGGGGTGAGTGGATTCGAACCACCGGCCTCGTCGTCCCGAACGACGCGCGCTAACCGGGCTGCGCTACACCCCGTACTATGTGTGCGTGTGGTCGTAATAAGTGTGTGCGTGGGGTGCAAATGTAGGACTTTTTAAGAAACAGCCCACCGTGTGTAAGATTTTTTCTTGGCCGCAAAGTAACCACCTTAGTCCCAATAATAGAAAACCTCACTTCCAAATAAAAGAGTATTGCTTATAAAAATGATTTACCCTATTTTTACCTGGAACAATCCAAGTTGACAAAGGTCAACTGATTAAGGCAAAGTCTATTTTTCTGTTTTTCAATAACATCCAATAGGTTAACTACTATTACAAGCAGCGCTTGCCCATTTATCACGTATGAAATTACTGTCTTTCCAAACCCCAGAGCCTCTATTTAGCAGCAGAATAACGGATTACGTTATAGAGTTAGATTTTCTCAGACGAAAACAACAAGAATCCACTATCGAACCCGACTTGCTAAACCAAATCAGAGCAATTTTCCGTGATATCGACGCTATGGCTTCAGCCCGAATCGATGGAAATAAAACAGGAATCAACAAATACCTCGAATCTAAAGAGGACGACGATGAAACAAAAGGCCGAAAAGTCCAGGAAGTGGAAAAAGTAGCCGATACCCTGAAACTCCTGGATGAGGGAATGGAGGAAGCAGTCATTTTCAAAGGATTCTTCGCCTGGATCCACCAACAAATCCGCGATGGAATTACCCTGGAAAGCACCAGAAACGCGGGAAAATACCGACACGGCCCCGCTAGACCGGATTCCGCCGGAAATAACTCCCCAAAATACCACCTCGTGGAACCCATGCTGGAAAAATTAGTCACCTTTGTTAACAAACCAGATGCTCCCAAATTCGACGCCTTAAAAAGCGCCTTCGCCCACCATAAATTCCTCTGGATCCACCCGTTCAGAGACGCCAACGGCTTGGTTAGCCGGCTTTTCTCCTACGTCATGCTGAGAAAACAGGGATTCGCGGGCCCAACTAACCGAATCCTTAACCCAACATTCTGTATGGCCCCCGATCCGGAAAAATATGTCCACTTGCTCCAAAAAGCCGACTCGGAAAAAGAAAAAGACCTGTTCGATTATATCGAATTTGCCCTCCAAGGCCTCCGAAATGATATGGTCAGAATGGATAAAGTGATGAATTACAACGTGTTCAAAGAAGATATCCTCATCCCAGCTTTCAAACACCCCCTGTTCGACCGGGTCTTTAGCGAACATGACCGACTAATTATCGATGTGGCTATCGAAAAACAAACGTTCCAGGCTGCCGATATCCGAATCCTCTTCCCACAAAAACAACCTGCCGATATCTCCAAAATGATTAAATGGTTGCGCGAAAAGGACCTGATTATCAACTGTGAAGACAATTCACGGAGGTACGTCATCAACCTCCAAAACAAATACCTGGTCAAATTTATCGTGGCTAAACTGGACCGCGCCGGGTTTATTCCCTACAATTAAACAACAAAAGCCGCCCGATCTGGTTACTTTTGGTGTGACTTTTGTTTTGCTCGCTTTATGAAGAAAAAAATTCTAATTCTTACCGTGGCTACAATAGCCACTGGCTTGCTGGTCAGTGCCTTCCATCAGCCTAACCTCAAAAAAGAGATCGTCCTGAACGAAACCGTATATCAGTTCCTGTCGCAACAACACTACCAACCTATCCAGGTGGATGACGAATTCTCCCAACGAGTGTTCAATATCTACCTCGAACGACTCGACCTGAATAAACGCTATTTCTTGCAAAAAGATATCGACCGACTTAGCCAATATCGCCTCGAAGTCGATGACCACTGGAAAAACCGTTCGCTCGAATTCTTTACCCTCTCGTCCGACCTGATCCAGACCCGGCTGCTCGAAACAAAAGCCTATTTCACCGAGTTCCTCACCGCCCCGTTCAATCTGAAAATCAACGAATCGTTCGAAACAGATCCGGAAAAGTCTACGTTCCCAAAAAATCAGTCAGAACTCCGCGAAGCCTGGCGTAAAGCGCTGAAACTCCAAGTGGTGGCTCGCGTGGCTAGCAGCCTGCAGGTGCAGGAAGAGGCCGCAAAAAAATCAGATACGGTGAAAATAAAATCCGTGGATCAACTGGAAGCCGAAGCACGTAAAGCCCTGCTGGAAAACTATAACGACTGGTATAAACGAGTAAAAGATATGGACCAAACAGACCGCTGGTCAATCTACGTCAACTCAGTCATCTCTGCCTATGACCCACACTCCATGTACATGCCACCCCGCGATAAGGAACGGTTCGACATGAATATGGCCGGAAAATACGAAGGAATCGGAGCCACCCTCCGACAAAAAGACGGATACCTGATGGTCGTCGATATGTTCCCCGGAAGCCCCTCCTGGAGAAGTAAAAAGATGGAGGTCAACGACCTTATCATGAAAGTGGCCCAAGGCGATGAAGACCCCGTCGATATCCTCGATATGAAACAGGAGAACGCCGTGGAATTGATCAAAGGCCCCAAAGGAACCAAGGTTAGACTTACCATCCGTAAACGAGACGGATCCATCAACGAAGTGATCCTTATCCGCGATGTGGTCGTCATGGAAGAGTCATACGCCTCATCCGTTATCCTTACCAACCCCTCCGGGAAAACCCGGGTGGGATATATCTACCTCCCTCAGTTCTACCAGGATTTCCAAGACCGCCGCGGCAGACGCTGCTCCGACGATGTGGCTCGCGAAATCTCCAAATTGGAACTCGAAGGTATTGATGGACTGATAGTTGACTTGCGAAATAACGGCGGAGGATCCCTGCCCGAAGCGGTCAAAATGGCCGGCCTATTCTTCCCTAAAGGCCCAGTCGTCCAAATCAAAGCCCGCGAAGGCCGACCTCTCGTGCTGGATGATGTGGACCCCCGAACTCAGTACGAAGGACCACTCGTGGTGATGACCAACTTCTCAAGCGCCTCCGCATCGGAAATCTTCGCCGCCGCAATCCAGGACTACGGCCGCGGCGTGATCGTCGGAAGCCCCTCAACCTGGGGCAAAGGAACAGTCCAACGAGTGAATAACCTCGATGAGTATGTCCCCGACCGACTCAATGATGTTAAACCACTCGGCGCCCTCTCCCTCACTATCCAAAAATTCTACCGGGTTAACGGAACAACAACCCAACTCAAAGGAGTCACCCCCGATATAGTGCTGCCCGACCCCTACCAGCTGATGAAAATCGGCGAAAAAGAGGAGAAACATGCCCTGAGTTGGGACGAAATCAGCGCCGCCCGATTCACCCCGTGGAATATAACTATCCCAAAAGATAAGATCCAGTCGGCCAGCGAAAAACGGGTTTCAACACACCCACAGTTCCAACTCATCAAACAAAACGCTAACCGAATCAAAAAGGAATCGGATCATACTTCCTTCAGCCTGCACATCGACCACTACCTGAAAACACTGAAAAATCAGACTACAGAAGCCAAGAAGTATGAAAAGGTCATGAAAGAGCCTACCACACTAAAAATCAGCAATCTAAAGGCCGATCTGGCTAACATGAAAGAGGATACCGCACGGAAAGAGATCGCCGACCGGATGGTAGAAGACCTCTCTAAGGATATCTACCTCGAAGAGGCCTTCTTTGTGATGGAGGATCTGCTCAAAAAGTAACCAAATACTAATTCCTACTGAACCAGCACCTTGGCTGTGCGGTGCTCCAGTCCCGACCAAATCCGAACAAAATAGAGCCCGGGTGTCAGCTCTGGATTGAGGGTCCGGTTGAGACAATCACCTTGAACGGCAACCTCCTCTCGATAGACCTCCCGGCCGGAAATATCTACCAGCTGGATACTTGCCCTGGATGATGTAATTCCCTGTAAATCAATGTTTATCATGCCTTGAGCCGGATTTGGATAAACCGTTAATCGACTGTTGGCAAAAGGAGAATCAGGAATTCCCGAGGTTCCCTTGACTAAGTCAGTCATCCCGATACCGCGCCCAAACGTGGCAGCATATAGCTTCTTGGTGGGGTAATGAATTTCCAACTCACTGATAATCACATTCGGGAGATTGGTACTGTAAAGTTCCCAGGCATCACTCTCCTCTGTATAGTAATAGATTCCGGCATCCGTGCCTAAATACAACACATCGCTGCCATACCCTTCCTGATGTACCACACTGTTGGCAGGGATATTAGGCAGACCAGCAGATTGATTCTGCCAGGTCGCCCCGCCATCTGTGGTCATAAATACCTTCTGCCCGGCTACAAAGCCCCCACACGTAACCCATGCCCGCAAAGAGTCGTTCCCATCAACCGCAATGGAAGTAAAATAGAGCGAGTCGGGAAGCCCCTCGGTAATGTTCGACCAGCGGCTCCCACCATCGAATGTAACCCAGAGGTTGGAATTGGGATAGTTGTACTCATGGTGCATCCGCTGAGCAGCATAAATGCAGCCGCTATTGGCCGGATACAGCGTCAAAGCCGATATTTTGGCAGGCTTACCGGAGGCTGGCAACGATGGGAAATTGGATATTTTCGTCCAGGAGGTTCCCATATTAATTGATTTCCAGACGTTTCCATAGCCCGAGAAGATCACGCTCGGATTGTTCATGTCTTGCACAATCGGCGTGGTCCACTCTCCATCCTCACTGTTCGTTGCCCGGATGCTCCTGAACGAAGAACCACCATCCGTGGAGCGTGAGATGCTGCCATATTGGGAGGATGCATAGACGATCTCCGGATTATCCGGGTTGATCATACAATCCATCCCATCGCCACCGAGGATGTTAACCCAGCTACCATTCTTGTTGTAAAACGTGGCATTATCCTGCGCACCGCCAACTATATAAGCAGGGAACATATCACACACCCCAATACGGTAGAATGAGGTGATTATCATTCCATTAGATCGCTCCTCCCAATGCGTTGGCCAGGAGTTTCCCTGATTGTAAGTGCTCCAGTTACCCAGTATCAGCTCACTGGTGCGAGCAACACCTCCATCATGACAGGCGTAAAATTTCTGATCCGCCGGGTTATATTTAAACTGATGATGATCGGCGTGGAGCGTAAATCCATTTGTCATTACCCAATAGGTCATCGGACTCCAGGTCTGACCGCCATCTTCTGATCCCCACATATTGACGCCACCGACATACACCTTCTCTTTATCCCGTGGATCTACCTGGATCGCCAGGTCATAATAACCCTGACCGGAGTTGCCGGTACCCTGATACCAGTCCATGAGGTTTACTCCAATGGCTGCCAAGGTGTTACGTGCAATCCACGTTGTTCCTCCATCGGTTGTCCGGTATAAGCCATAAAAGCCTCCGGCGGGATTTACTGCGACCAGGTACACATAATCCGGAGTTTCCGGGGTTAATCCAATCTCCACACGGGTGATACTGCCATCATCTGGCATTCCGGTAGGCAGGGAAGTCCAGGTTTCGCCAAAATCGATCGATTTGAGCAGCCCTACATTCCCCATCCCAAGCCGGTCGGCAAAGCCCTGCGAGGCGTACAGCACAGCGCCGTCTGTTGGACACTGCTCAAAATCCCAGATCAGATCAGTCCGGATCTGATTCCAATGTTCGCCGTTATCGGTGGTTTTCCATATTCCGGAAAAACCGGCAGCCACCATCACCCCATCCTCAGTGGGATGAAACCTTACTCCGCGGATCAGCGTGGCATCAAGGCCGGTCTGTTCGAAGGTCAGCCCGCTGGGAGTCCAGGTGGTCCCACCATCCTGAGTCAGATACACTCCGATGCCATAGTGGGTGTTCCGCTTTCGCCCGTCGGTATTGAGAGCAACGCCCATGTAAGCATAATCGCCCACGGAGATAGCGAGCTGGTCGGTATTGCGCGGATTTACTGCTATATCACTGATTCTCAATATCGGAAGATGATCCGTCAGCGGGAAATAACTATCACCGCCGTTCACTGTATTCCACACTCCACCCTGGGCTACCCCAATCCAATAGATATCAGGATCGGTGGGATGAAATTCAATGCAGTTAACCCGGCCCATTCCGTGGATCGGACTGGAGCCAGCTGCCGGCGGGCGCTGATCTGGCCCGACAGGCGACCATCCCTGGCCACTTTTCATCCGTTCGGCAGAAGCTTTGGCAGCCATGATGGCGGGCAACTCCTGTAGAAAAACCTCCGGAGCAGGCAGCGTACCATCCGGGTTGAGACGGCTGCGGTTAACCTCAATCCAGCGTCCAAAGAATTTCCATCCTTTCTGCTGGAGATTCGCAGGATCAGACGTCCAGCGGTCGTAAGCTTTCATGACCTCGACATAAGATGTTTCACCCTCCATCTGGATGGTCATCCAGGGAAAAGCGGAATGCTGCGCACAGAGTGGCATAAGCCCCCAAAGCAACATCAGCATAAAAGCAGTCAGCAAAGATCTAGTCAGGTTTTTTGTCAGGAGATTGTTCATGGTTAAGAATAGTTTTAATGGGTAGTTTGGCAGTGTAACGGTTAAGTCAGAGGCCATTTTGACAAATATACCTAATTTTAAGCCATGAAGCGGAACCTACGGTATATCATACTGGTTATGTCGATCGGCCTGGCTGGAATCATCCTCTTTCAGGCCTGGTGGATCTCCAACTCCTACGATCTGCACATTCGCACCTTCAGGGCGGAAGCGGGTTCGCTGCTGGAAAAAGCTCTGAGCCAGGATCTGGAGGCTGCCACGCTGGATCAGATCCTGAGGCTTCGGGATTCGGCCGGAGCTCCAATCACCATCGAGACCGAACGAATCCTGGGCGATTCGCTGTCGAACCTGCCCGATCTGTCTCTGAGATCAGATGCAACACCCTCATCATCAGAGAAATATGCAATTCGTACTGGTGATTCCAGAGAGGATCAACCGGAGCGGTTTGTCTATATTGACAAGGAGGATGTGAACCAGATCCTGAGCAGCGTGGTAGTCAATCTGGCCAATCTGCATCCCGACTTGGGAGATCTCGAGAAAAAATACCGGCAACTGCTGGATGAAGAGTCGATTAGAACGCCTTTTTTCTTGGCGTATGCCAATGAGCAAGGGGTGTATGATCTGACTGGCGGATCACCCGGCGATTTTGCCAGGGCGCAGGCCATCCATAAATTGCCCGGTGTCAATCCCGATGGTGAACAGGTGATGGCCTGGTTTCCGGAAACTAGATCTTACATTCTGAGAGGGATGTGGACAACGCTGCTGGCTTCCATCCTCCTGGTGCTGGTGATCGCCGGCAGCTCAGTCTATATGCTGGCTTCCCTGGTGAGGCAGAAAAAACTCTCGGAGATCAAGAATGACTTCATCAACAACATGACCCACGAGCTGAAAACCCCTATTTCAACGGTCTCGGCAGCGATGGAGGCCATGGTCAGCTTTAATGCCATCGACGACCGGGAGAAGAGTCTCCGGTATATTGAGCTCTCCAAACGGGAACTGGCCCGCTTGTCGGGTATGGTAGAAAACGTGCTCTATCTCAGCACGTTCGAAAAAGAGAAGCTCGACCTTAATCCGGAAACCTTCAACCTTAGCAGCCTGTTGGAGGAGACCGCCAACCAATTTCTGGTGCAGAATCACCATCGGATTCAGTTTGATTTTAACATTCCGGGTCCGGTGTACATCCATGCCGACAAGTTTCACATCCAGAATGTCATCAGCAATCTTTACGATAACGCCATCAAATACTCTCAGGAGGAGGCCCGGATAGAAGTTAGTTGTGAACGAAACAATGAATTGGCCCTGTTCAGCGTTAAGGATTACGGATTGGGGATATCGAGGGAGCAGCAGAACCAGATCTTTGAAAAATTCTACCGCGTGCCTACCGGTGATCTGCACTCCGTGAAAGGATTCGGCCTTGGATTGAGCTATGTCAAACAGATCGTAGAGGCCCATGGTGGAACGGTTGGCGTAAAAAGCCAGCCCGGAATCGGCTCAGAATTTACCATTGCTTTACCTGTCAGGTTTGGAATATGAAAAAAACAAAAGTCCTATTTGTCGAAGATGAACAATCGCTCGGATTGATTGTCAAAGAGAGTCTCGAAACCCGTGATTTTGATGTGCGTTATTGCCAGGACGGCAAAGCAGGGCTACAGGCCTTCCACGAGTTCAACC
>JAAYIP010000222.1 GCA_012523435.1 Bacteroidales bacterium
ACAGCTAGTTGTCCCATTGTTTTCGGCATGTTTTTCAGATCGGTCAGGATTTCAGTCATGCCATTGGTCACTCCGCGACGCAGAAATGTGGAGGTCAGGAGTTGCAGGAGGCCGAATAGCAGGAGGCCTCCGCCGAGCACATACAGTTCCTTTTCCATCTTGAGAAAATAGACCAGGGCCACCAGGATTAGTCCGGCCAGGGCCCAGAGCAATCCATTACGCAGGAATCCAGCTGGGGAGCTTTTGGCTTTCTCCTGATCGGTTTGAACGATTGGGATATTTTTCTCCTCGAAGCTTTTAATCTCCTCGGGTGAATATTCCTTCGATCGGATCACAGTCCATAGGACGGCCGTAATGAACACAGCAGCTCCGATATAGAAAGCCCATCGTACTGAGGGAGGGATTACTCCTTCGGGGGCGGTATTGGGTACCCCAAACCAGTTGGTTAGCAGATAGGGTAGTAAAGAAGCCACGACTGCCCCTGTTCCGATGAAGAAACTCTGCATGGCGAACCCGATTGTCCGTTGTTCGGAGGGCAGGTTATCTCCGACGAATGCCCGGAAAGGTTCCATTGAGACATTGATCGAAGCGTCCATGATCCAGAGCATTCCTGCTGCGATCCAGAGTGAAGGGGAATTAGGCATGAGAACCAGGGCGACGGAGGCCAGGATGGCCCCGGCCAGGAAGAATGGTCTTCTCCGGCCGAGACGTGTCCATGTTTTATCGCTATAGTGCCCGATAATAGGCTGCACAATCAATCCGGTAACCGGAGCAGCAATCCACAAAATTGGGATATTATCAATACTGGCGCCCAGGGTTTCGAATATCCGGCTGACGTTTGAGTTTTGCAAGGCAAATCCCATCTGAATTCCGAGAAACCCGAAACTCATATTCCAGATCTGCCAGAAACTGAGTTTTGGCTGTTTTGCCATGCTATTGATTCTGATTTAAGTTTGGATTGACATCCAGCTCCCGCTGTGGTATTTTAAACAGTAGTTTGCCGTCATTCCATGGAAGCCCAGCGATATTTCGCTGCAGCCTTCTCAAATTGTGAAAATAGTCGCCCTCAAATGCCAGTTCCTTTATCCGTTGCAAGAAGATGGAGTTTAGAGTTGCTCGGGAAACTTTGGGCAGTGTAGCCCGTTCGCGTATGGTGTTCAGGTCACTCACAGCCTGTGTATCATTTGGGCCATCGGGCGCGAACATCACCCGGCTTTCGGCACGGGTCAGGTACATCTCTGACAGCCGGAGGATCGGAACATGCATATAGCGGTCGTCAAATTTCTTGGTGAAGAATTTTCCATCAATATTCTCATAGAGTTGGAGCACACGGTTGTCTCCAGCACTCTTTTCTGAGGCAAGGGTTTGGATATAATCATTTGATGGTGAGAACTTACCGGATGATTTAAAGCGATAGTACCCGTTCAGGGTTCCGCAGGAGGCATCCGTTTCGGTACTCATGATTCCAAAGATCATTTCTTTCGACTTAGTAGAGCTGTAGTTATTGATGATTTGTTCTTCCAGTTGTGTTCCGCTAC
>JAAYIP010000223.1 GCA_012523435.1 Bacteroidales bacterium
CCATCAATTTCTGGATATGTTGGCGCTGACATCACGGCAGGACTAACTGCTGTGGCATTGGAAAAGGGTGAAGGGTATCGCCTCTTCATCGATATCGGAACGAATGGGGAGATCGTGCTGTGGAATAATCATGAAATCCTGACTTGTGCTACCGCTGCTGGTCCGGCGTTTGAGGGTGCACGAATATCCTGTGGAATGGCCGGAGTGAGTGGTGCGGTGAGTGCCATAAAACCAGACGGAACCATTGAAACGATCAATAATGCCCCGGCCATCGGGTTGTGCGGGTCGGGGTTGGTGGATGCGGTAGCCATGATGTTGGATCAGGGCGTGCTTGCTGGTGACGGGTACCTGCCTGAGCCGGTAGAAATTGCAGGGAACGGTTCAAAAGACGGAGTTGATGGTCGACGTCTTGCTCTCATACCCCAGGATATCCGGGAAGTCCAGCTGGCAAAGGGTGCTATAGCGGCGGGCATCGAGGTGCTGATGCAGGAGGCCGGAATCACACCACAACAGGTTGAAAAAGTGTTCCTGGCCGGAGGCTTCGGATATGCGCTGCACGATTGGTCAGCCAGCCGCATCGGACTGATTCCTCCTGAACTGCTGGACCGAATCGTACGGGTGGGCAACAGCGCTGGCCTCGGAGCCCGCCTCTGGCTCCACTCTTCTGCATTCCGACAACTGGTGCGCAATACTACTAGCCGGATGAAGTATGTTGAACTATCCGGTCATCCCGCTTTTAATGATCTGTTTATCATGAATATGGCTTTTAGTTAGCATAAGATTTAATGATAGGTTAACATTCAGGCCGGCAGGCATTCTACCTTTGACCCTTACTTCAATCCATGACAGTACCTACCCCGCAACGGATTCTCCTAGTTGACGACGAGCCTGATGTTCTTGATTTTCTGGGTTATAACCTAAGACTCGAAGGATATCAGGTGGAGACCGCAACCAATGGCTTGGATGCCTTGAGAATCGCTCAACGTTTTAAACCCCATCTGGTGATCCTCGATGTGATGATGCCCGGGATGGACGGAATCGAAACCTGCGAAAGGCTTCGGTCTATCAAAGAATTTGAGAATGTGATGATTGCATTCTTGACTGCCCGGGGCGAAGACTATTCCCAGGTAGCCGGTTTCAAAGCAGGAGCGGATGATTATATTGCGAAGCCGGTTAAGCCAAAAGTATTGATTATCAGAATACAGGCATTGCTCAAGCGTGTAAAAGAGGAACCTCCACAACAGGTCAGACCGACGATCACTGTCGGTGATGTAGAAATCGACCCGGACAGATATCAGGTGAGGATTGGGGATCATTTGTGGCAGCTGCCCAGGAAGGAATTCGAGCTGCTCCATCTGCTGGTCAGCCGTCCTGATAAGGTTTTTTCGAGGGAAGAAATATACCGCGCTGTTTGGGGTGATGAGGTCGTTGTTGGTGATCGTACCATCGACGTGCATATCCGGAAGTTACGTGAAAAGATCGGGGAGAGCCGTATAGGGACTCTCAAAGGTGTTGGCTACCGGTTTGTTTCAGATCAAAAGGAGTAGTAAGAGGTTGATTGATAGCCCAATAAGATAACCCCCGTACACCTGAGCCGGAGTGTGATGTCCTCCTTTAAGTCGTGCATAACCAGCGATGCCGGCAAGGACAAAGAGCAGTGCGATAACCCATTGTAAATTGATCATCCAAAGGAAGGAGAGGCCCAGGATCATTCCGTTGAGTGCTCCGAGGGCAGCCATATAGATGCTTACTTTCCATCGCCAGTTGAAGAGAGCGCATCCTAAAATCACCAGGGATAATCCATTGAGAAACATCGGAATAATGGCTGGTGCATTAGCCTTTTGAAGGATAAAGGCTCCGCATAGATAGAAAAAGGCTAACAACAACAGCGGAATTTTTCGGTCGTCGCGCTCGGCAAAGCGGTAATCAGGAATCAGCTTCAATTTCTTCATCAGAGGCATCAACGTCACCGGCATGAGAATGGTAGTCATGATGATAACCAGATACACGTAGGCTTTGGCTTCGAAAGGCAGGGTTGGAAGCCATCCACCGAAGGTAAACAGGAGAAAGACTCCGACAAGCGGCATCAAAACTGGATGCAGAAGAATGGAAATGATACGAATGGCTCTCACAACAGTTCCTTTCTCAGGCGGGCGACTGGAATGTTGAGCTGTTCGCGGTATTTGGCTACGGTACGCCGGGCAATAAGATAACCCTTCTCTTTAAGAATCTGGGCTAGCTTTTCGTCTGTCACTGGATGGCTTTTATCTTCGTTATCGATGCATTCCTGCAAAATCATTTTGATCTCCCTGGTACTAACTTCCTCACCGCTATCGGTCTGCAATCCTTCAGAGAAGAAATATTTGAGCGGGAAAATGCCCCAGTTCGTTTGGATATATTTCGAATTGGCCACTCGGGAAATGGTGGAGATATCAAGCTCAGTTTTTTCTGCGATGTCTTTCAGGATCATGGGCCTCAGGCGGGTTTCGTCGCCTCCCGACAGGAAGTAGTCTTTCTGGAACTCCTTGATGGCATTCATGGTAAGAATCAGGGTATGCTGCCGCTGCTTGATGGCTTCCATGAACCATCGGGCCGACTCCATTTTCTGTCTTACAAAATTGGCTGCCTCTTTCTGGTTCCGGTTTTGAATCTGGTTTTTTCGTTCTTGGTTGTATGCTTTTAACATGTTAGCATAGAGCGAATTGATTCGAAGGTCGGGCGCATTTTTTGAATTCAGACTCAGCTCCAGCGTTCCGTCAATATCCTCCAGGATAAAGTCGGGAACAATCTGATGGTAGGATTGCATGTTGGCATCACTGTAGCCTCCTCCAGGTTTTGGGTTAAGTCGAAGAATCTCATTGATAGCCGCTTTCAGCTCGTCATCGGTAAAATTGGTACGGGTCTGAATTTTGTCGTAGTGTTTGCGGGTAAACTCCTCGAAATAATCGGCCAGGATGAGCCTGGCATTCGTAATATCGGGTCCGTTCCGGCCTTCGCGGATACTCCTGTCGATTTGTAAGAGTAGGCACTCGCGCAGATCTCGTGCTCCCACTCCCGGCGGATCGAATTCCTGGATCATCATCAGGATTTCTTCCAGCTCTTGTGCTGTAGTTGAAATGTTCAATGAGAAAGCCAGATCATCAACAATGCTCTCCAAGTCGCGGCGAAGGTATCCGTCGTCATCAATATTACCCAGGATGTAATGGGCAAGAGCTTGCTGGTTCTCATCTAAAATTCTGAGCCCTAGCTGATTGGAAAGGCTTTCGCGAAATGAAATGCCCACGGAGAAGGGAATTTCCACCACTTTTGTTTCATCGCGCGACTGGTTCCGGGGGTTCAGTCGGTAGGCTGGGATGTCGTTATCATCCTTTATTTCCTCGAAAGAGATATCTCTTTTTTCGGTAGTGGCTTCTTCCTCGTCAATATCAGGGATATCGAGCAGATCGGGGTTTTCTTCCCGTCCCTCTTCCAGCACCGGGTTTTCTTCCAGTTCTTTTTTGATGCGTTGCTCAAGCTGGATAGTTGGCACCTCTAGCAGCTTGATAAGCTGGATCTGCTGGGGTGACAGCTTTTGAAGTAGTTTTTGCTGTAATGTTTGCTTGAGCATATTAACAAACGGTATCGTTTAATAAATATACAAAATTTTCAGAATTCCGCATTGCGAGGCGTTCTGGGGAATGGGATAACATCCCGGATGTTGCTCATTCCGGTGATAAACAGGATGAGTCGCTCAAAGCCAAGACCGAAACCCGAATGCGGTGCTGTTCCAAAACGGCGTGTATCGAGGTACCACCACATCTCTTTTTCCGGCACATTCATCTCGCGCATGCGTTCCACCAGTTTGTCGAGGCGATGTTCACGTTGTGATCCGCCGATAATCTCGCCGATTTTTGGGAAGAGCACATCCATGCCTCTGACTGTCTTTTTATCCTCGTTTTGATACATATAGAACGCCTTGATTTTCTTCGGGTAATCGGTGAGGATGACTGGCTTGACAAAATGTTTCTCCACGAGATAGCGTTCATGTTCGGCTTGTAAATCAGTACCCCAATCGACCGGGAATTCCCATTTCTGTCCCGATTTCATCAGAATATCGACGGCTTCGGTGTACGTTAGCCTGACAAAATCATTGGTGGCAACAACCTGGAGCCGCTCGAGGAGTTCTTTATCGTACATCTGGTTAAAGAAGGCGAGGTCATCAGCACAATGATCCAGGGCGTACCGAACAAGGTATTTCACGAAATCCTCAGCGAGGTCCATATTATCGCGAATTTCGTAGAAGGCCATTTCGGGTTCGACCATCCAGAATTCGGCAAGATGGCGGGGGGTGTTGGAGTTTTCGGCTCTAAATGTAGGCCCAAACGTGTAAATCTCGCCCAGAGCCAGGGCTCCAAGTTCTCCTTCCAGCTGGCCGCTCACGGTGAGGTTGGTGGGGCGGGCAAAAAAGTCAAGGCTGAAGTCGATCTGCCCCTCCGGTGTCTTTGGAAGATTATGAAGATTCAAGGTAGTTACCTGGAACATTTCACCAGCCCCTTCGGCATCGGAGCCGGTGATGATTGGTGTGTGCAGATAGTAGAATCCGTTATCATTGAAGTACTTATGAATTGCATACGACATGGCATGGCGGACTCGGAGGACGGCGCCAAAGGTGTTGGTGCGTGGCCGCAGGTGTGCGATCTCGCGCAGGAATTCCATGGAGTGCCCCTTTTTCTGGAGGGGGTACACATTCGGATCAGCAGAACCATAGAGCTCGATCTCAGTGGCCTGGATTTCAACAGGCTGACCGCTGCCAAGGCTCTCTACCAGGTTACCTGTCACACGCAGACAGGATCCCGTGGTGATATTTTTCATCAACTCCTCATTAAAGTTGTTGGGATCGGCCACAATTTGAATATTATGAATCACCGACCCGTCGTTTAGCGCTATGAAGGCTACATTTTTGTTTCCACGGCGTGTCCTGACCCAGCCTTTGACCGTAACCTTCTGACTTTTAGGAGCAGTTGCCAATAGTGTTTTTACCTTGGTATGTGTAAGATTGAGCATGATTGGTAATATTTTATCAAGGTGCAAATTTATTAAAAATCCACACCCTTCGGCTGGCCAACTGGCGCTAACTGGCGCTGGATCTTTTATTCAATCTCCCAGTCAGCTCCTTCTTTTCGGTCTTTTACGGTGATGCCTATTCCTCCAAGCTGATTTCGAATCTGATCGGAGAGTTCGAAGTTTCGATTTTTCTTGGCCTCCTGCCGGATGTCGAGCACCAGTTGAATCACTTTTGGCAACAGTTCAGATTCTCCGGATTCAGCCTGTTCCATTTTGATACCCAGAATATCTTCGAGGAAGAGGTGCATTTGTCTCTTAAGGATATCCAGATCTGCCGCGTTGATGGACTCACGACTCTCCTTCACCAGGTTGATAAGCCGGGCCATATCGAAGAGGTGGGCAATCATCACGGGTGTGTTAAGGTCGTCGTTTAGAGCATCATAACAGTTTTTCACCCAAGAGGTTACATCGATGGTTGACTGTTCTGAGACTGGCAGAGCATCCAGCTGGGCCACCGTTTTCAGCAACCGGTTCAAACCCTTCTCTGATGCCTGCAGGGCTTCGTTGGAGAAGTCGAGGGTTGACCGATAGTGTGCCTGTAGGATGAAGAACCGGATGGTCATGGGATGGTAAGCCTGCTCCAGCAGCGGGTGGTTACCCGAGAAGATCTCACTCAGCAGGATGGAGTTGCCGAGGGATTTGCCCATTTTCTGACCGTTGATGGTAATCAGATTGTTGTGTATCCAATAGCGGACGGTATCGTGACCGGTGGCTATTTTTGACTGGGCGATTTCGCATTCATGGTGAGGGAAAAGAAGGTCCATCCCACCCCCGTGAATGTCGAAAATTTCCCCTAAATATTTCATACTCATGGTGGAGCACTCCAGGTGCCACCCCGGGAATCCTTCGCCCCAGGGAGAGTTCCATCGCATTATATGCTCAGGATCAGCCTTTTTCCATAGAGCAAAATCAAAAGGATTGTGTTTTTCTTCTTGGCCATCCAACTCCCGGGTGGTAGTCAGTAGATCATCTAGGATTCGGCCGGAGAGTTTCCCGTAGTGGTGCTGCTTATTGTATTTGGCTACATCGAAATAGACCGAGCCGTTGCTGATGTAGGCAAAACCTTTCTCGAGGATTTTGCTGACCATCTCCTGTTGTTCCAGGATATGGCCTGAAGCATGAGGCTCGATGCTGGGTTTCAACACGTTGAGGAGCTCCATATCGTGATGGTAGCTATCAGCATAGTACTGAGCTACTTCCATGGGTTCAATCTGTTCCAGGCGGGCCTTTTTACCGATCTTATCATCTCCGCTATCGGCATCGTTTTCTAGATGCCCAACGTCAGTGATATTCCTGACATACCGGACTTTATAATCCAGGTGGCGCAGATATCGGAACAGCAAGTCGAAGGTGATGGCTGGCCGGGCGTGGCCGATATGGGCATGTCCATAAACAGTAGGTCCACAGACATATAGTCCTACAAAGGGAGGGTTCAAAGGCGTGAAAAGCTCCTTTTTCCGTGTCAGCGTGTTATAGATGTATAGCTGGGACATGAGTCAGTTAGTTGCTTTAGTGAGTCAAAGGTAACAAAAAATAGCCAGGCGGGAGGGTAGGGTGAAGGCCTGGCTATTCGTTTGCAATTGGCAAAGTGCAGCGGTTACAGGTCCGGGAGGGCCTGTGTGGGAAACTCAGACAGGGAGCCGGGCTTGTTCATGCCCGGAGTCTCTTTTATGAAATCAGTGGTTCTCATAATATAGCTAACCGCACGATAAAATTAAGGTAACGACACCACAGATAGCATCAAATATGCCAGGCAGTTGCATTTTTTATCCGGTTGGTTAAAAACGAAGGCTAACTGGTACTCTCCAGACCCAAGGTGAAATGTTTGAGCGATCCGAGAAAGCTCATTTTGCGGGCCCGGGCAACCGGAATTTCTGTTTCATCGGTGAGTAACACGAAGCCACCCTGGCCTTTGATATACTTTTTCACAAACCGTAGGTTGATCAAATGGGCGTTGTGAATCCTGACAAAATGGTGGTCGCAAAGAAGGTGTTCGAAATGATTGCTGGCACGAGTAACGACAATCGATTCCTTATTTGCCAGATAGAAGATGGAGTAGTTATGAGAGGCTTCTATCCGTATGATGCGATCGATTTCAACGATTATGAGACCGTCGCTTGTTGGCAGACTGATTTTATCGATCTGGTTACTCAGGTTTGAGCGCATAACCTCCAGACGCTTATTGATGTCTCCGTCCCGATTGATTTTCTGATATCGGGCCACAGCTTCCTTAAGATCAAGGTAATTGATCGGTTTGAGTAAATAGTGGAGCGCAGAGAATTCAAAAGCTTTGAGCGCAAAATTGTTGTAGGCGGTGATGAAAATGATTTCAAATGTGATGTTTGGCAGGGTGTTTAATAAGTCGAAGGCATCTCCATCAGGCATGGAAATATCAAGAAACACCAAATCAGGATGGAGATTCTGAATGGTTAAGACTCCCTCTTCGACACTTCTGGCAGATCCAATTACCTCAACAGTAGGACAATAACGCTCGAGCAGTGTCTCTAGAGTGAGCAGACTTTTCCGCTCATCTTCAACAATGATCGTTCTAATCCTGGATTCTCCAGTGTGTGCCATAAGCATCCCAATTCTGAGGTATCTCGACAATCACCTTAGTCCCTGCTGCTGAACCATCGGTGTTCTTCAAATCTACAATTCTAAACTCAAATTTACCAGGATTCATTCGGTTAAGAAGATCAATTCGTTCCCTAACGTTCTCCAAACCGGTTGATTTGTGTTGCGAATGTTTCTTTTTCAACTCAGCAGCTTTTTCACGTCCAATGCCATTATCATTAATCTGGCATACAATATGAGAAGGAGTTTTGGTAAAGGAGATTGTTAGTAATCCCCTGGACTTCAGTGGCATAATTCCGTGCCATATGGCATTCTCCACCAGAGGCTGAAGCATCATCGGAGGAATAGACTGCACGTTATAGTCCAAACTTGGGTCTTTTCGGATGATATATTCAAATTGTTCCTCAAACCGCAGTTTCTCCATCTCCAGGTAAAGGGTGAGTGTTTCAATCTCTTCCGCAAGCGAAACCATCTGCCTCTGTGTGTTATCCAATATCTTTCTGATCAAGGATGAGAAATTGGTCAGGTAATTGTTAGCGTGGAAATCATCCCGATTAATGATGAAATGCTGGATGGAGTTAAGTGAATTGAAGACAAAATGAGGATTCATCTGAGCCAGCAGTGCCCGTTTTTCAGCTTCCAGCATCCTAAGCTTTTCCCTCTCTTTCTTTTTCAGATTGTTGATTCGAATCCGGACCATTAGGAGGATGGAGCCAAAGGCCAGTATAACCAGTATGAGGAGGGAAGCGGTTGTTAGGTACCAAGGCTTGGCTATATGCATCCAAAGAGTCTTAACATCATCCAGATTAAAATCAGGGCCATAGGAGGCTACCACGCGGAACTTATAATTACCAGGCCTTAGCTCAGGATACCTGACCTCCACCGAATTGGTTGGTATCCACTCGTTATCAATCCCATCCAGCCGATACCAATAATGAATACTTCCAGAGGGCCGGTAGCTGACGGCTTTATACTTAAAGATCAGATAATTTTCAGATGATTTTAGCCTGACCTTTTCTTCCGGAAAGCGTGGCTGGCCATTGACTTCAATACTTTCGATGAATAGGACTGGTTTGATGTAGGGGAATTTCTGGAATTGCGAGTCGAGGTGGATAGCTCCTTTGGAAGAAGCAATCCAGAGTTCTCCCTGGTGGGAGGTGATTTCATAAACCCGGTTCGCCGGAAAACCTTCACTGTGGGTGTACCAGTCGATCTGGTAAGGATCGTCAGGATCCTGGGTAATCCGTATCCGATTGATACCTCTGTTGGTCCCAGCCCAAACCGTGGAGTCATTTTCAGCATAGAGAACATCTACCAGATCGTGCGATAAGTTCTGGTTCTTAACGGTAATCCGGTTAGTGGTACTGTCGGGATGAAGAACCAGGATTCCGTAATCGGAAGTGCTGATCCAGATATCTTCCCCCACTTCAACGATATCCCGTGTGCGCCTTGCCAACAACGTGTCCTTTTTCGCCCAATGGTAAATCTGCCCGTCGGTAATACTGATCAACCCGGCATCATGGGAGCCCAGCCAGAGCCGGTTATGGCTATCCAGTAGCATGGCCCTGACCCGGTTCATCATCTTTTCGTTGAAATCACCCTTTTTTAGATAATCCCAAAGTACACTATTGGAAACCTTATTGGTGATCTGGTGATTACGAATAACCAAACCATAGTATAAAAAAGTAATAAAGTACTCATTATCAGCCAGTTTAACCAGGTCGTACCCGAAAGAGGGGAATTCACCAAACCCCGCTGGTTGTCCGGTTGTGTCCACCACCAGAAGGCTGGTTTTGAAAAGATAAAGCAGATTATCTTCTGTAACGACAATTTTACGAATGGCTCCACTGGAGGCAGGAATTGAAATCTCTTCGACCTGATAACTGCCGTTGGGTTTGAGCGTGGCTTTGAACAGCTGACCATAAAGATTGCCAAAATAGAGGTGGTTTCCACTACTGGCTAATGAGGTGATTTGCATTTGAGTATCATCGGCCGACTGGGGGGAATAGACGGTAGTGTACAGTGAGCGGATTAGATAAAGCCCATGGTTGGCAGTGGAAAACCAATAGCTTCCTTCGTGATCCTGTTCAATACACGTAACCGATGTGTTTTCCAGATAGCGGACCGGGATTGCCCGAAGTGACCCCCCCGGGTAATGAAGAACACCATGGTTCATCGTTCCAACCCAGAAACCGCCCTCGTGATCAACATAAATGTCAATGACTTCCTCCTGATAAAAAGTTTCGTTAACTATCTCATTTTCACGAATATGAAATACTTTGTGACCAAAAGAGAAGAGGAACTCATTTGGGCCGATCGGGTGGAGGTCTTTGCGGAAGCTATTGTTCATGTGCAGGATTCCGCAGGAGAGATAGAAGCCCTCATCGGTCATTACCACGCTTGATGGATAATTTGGATCCGGGTTGGGGTTCGGATACATATCCCAAATGGAATATCCCGATGGGTCATAGTGGATAAACACGGTAGCATCAGGGTGCTGTTTTAGGTGATCATCCAAGGTATCCGGTTCTTTACCGGTTAAAAATCGGAACAATCCCGGTTGGTTGAAGCAGATCTCCATGGTGTCGTTCGGAGTGAATCGGATTTGTTGCGCGTAATGGATAAACCCGGACATATTCCGGAGGGTATTGCTCTCCGGATGCTGATAGACAGAATCTCCATGTATATAATTGATGTAATTATCCAGAGAAGTCACATAAACCCGGTCGCGATACCGATCATAGTAAATCTTCAGGTTAACATTTTCCCGTAAGCCTTCTGTAACCGTATATTGCTTGAACTGATAGCCATCGTAGCTGAAAACCCCCCGATCGGTGGTTCCCCATAAAATTTGCCGGTTATCGAAAAGAATGGAATAAATCTCCTCTGAGGGGAGCCCATTATTAACATCAAAATGGACATAATAGGGATCCTGTGCCGATAGTGAAGTGGTTACTCCGATCATCGCCAACAGGATGAAAAGCAAGGCCTTTGCGAAGGTTAAAGAACGCACGCCGTGATACTTATTTAACTCAAATTTAAACAATTCAGGGGCAATGCCGGTTTTAAATGAGTACTTTTACTCGATAAAAATACATTTAATGTCACAGAGAAACAGTCGCCCGACTAGCGGGCGCCAAAAAAAGAAAATCCTGAAAGAAAAGATCATCGGGGTTTTCAATCAGAACACCACCCAGCCACTTAATTACAAGCAAATTAGTTCCAGGTTGGGGCTGAAGGATGAAAGTCAACCAAAGCAGATCCTGGATATTTTAGATGAGCTACTCAAAAGTGGACAGCTGACTGAAGTGCAGCGGGGGAAGTACCGCTTCAAAGTAAAAGGAGCTTATATTACCGGCACTGTCCAAATTACCCGGTCGGGTTCGGCCTGGATCACCAGTGATGAGGTTAAGGAAGAAATTTATATCAACAGTCGGAACCTAAACCGCGCACTTAACGGGGACAAGGTGAAAGTTCACCTCTATGGCCGTAAAGAAGGCCAACGCATGGTTGGTGAGATCGTAGAAATCCTGGAGCAACGTCAGCGGACCTTTGTTGGGACGCTCGAACGCTCATCGGGATACTATTTCCTCATTCCTGATAACCGCGATATGCCCTACGATATCTTCATCCATCCAAAAAATCTGAAGGGAGCGGAAGAGGGACAAAAGGTGGTAGCCAGAATTACGGAATGGCCGCCAAGTGCCAAAAACCCCTTCGGAGAGGTGATTGATGTCCTCGGCACAGCCGGCCTGCATGAGACGGAAACTCACGCCATCCTGGCCGAATTTGAGCTGCCTTATAAGTTCACTGAGGAGGTACTCAAGGCTGCAGAAATGATCAATGGTGAAATCACCCCTGAAATAATTGCTTCGCGCAGAGATTTTCGTCAGGTACCAACCTTTACGATCGACCCGGCCGATGCGAAGGATTTTGATGATGCTTTATCCATCAGAAAGTTAGAGAATGGAAACTGGGAAGTCGGCGTTCACATCGCCGATGTGAGTCATTATGTGAGGCCTCATTCGATCATCGATAAGGAGGCCCTGGCCCGCGGTACCTCAGTTTATCTGGTCGACCGTGTCGTCCCAATGCTACCGGAAAGGCTTTCCAATGAACTTTGTTCCCTTCAGCCCAACCAAGACCGCCTCTGCTTTTCGGCTGTTGTTGAGATGAATGAAAAGGCCGAAGTGCTGGGTAAGTGGTTTGGGAGAACCATTATTCACTCCGATCGACGGTTTAGCTATGAAGAAGCCCAGTCTATCATTGAAACTGGCGAAGGAGATATGAAAGAGGAGGTGTTGCAACTTTACAAACTAGGTGGGATTCTCAGAAATATCCGTTTTAGTACTGGGAGCTTCTCTTTCGAACGAGTGGAGGTTAAGTTTCATCTGGATGAAAAGGGGAAACCCATCGGCGTGTACTTCAAAGAGGCAAAAGAGGCTAACTGGCTGATAGAAGAGTTTATGTTGCTGGCTAACAAGCTGGTGGCTGAGAAAATCGGCCGGGTAAAAAAAGGACAGCGGCCGAAAACATTTGTGTACCGGATTCATGATCGCCCCGACCCGGAAAAACTACAGGGTTTTGCCAACTTTATCCGGCAGTTCGGATACAGCATTAAGACAGCCAGCCACAAAGCTATCGCTGAATCAATGAACCTGCTGATCAATCAGGTTAACGGGAAAAACGAACAGTATGTCATCGAAAGCCTCGCTATCCGGACGATGGCAAAAGCTAAATACTCTACCAATAATATTGGCCATTACGGACTGTCGTTCGACTTTTACACCCATTTTACCTCGCCCATCCGCCGGTATCCCGACTTGATGGTGCATCGCCTGCTGGATCAGTATCTGGCGGGCGAACCGTCTGAAAATCAGGGTAGATACGAGGACCTCTGTATTCATTCGTCACAGATGGAGGAGCGGGCTGTCAACGCAGAACGGGCATCCGTTAAGTACAAACAGGTGGAGTTCATGCAAGATAAAATCGGACAGGCTTTTGAAGGAATCATTTCCGGAATTAGCGAATGGGGCTTCTTTGTTGAGCTGTCGGAAAATCACTGTGAAGGCATGATTCCTATGCGAGATCTCGACGATGATTTCTATGAATACGACGAGAAAAACTATGCACTGGGTGGCCTACACACCCGGAAACGGTTTACCATCGGACAAAAAGTGACGGTCGAAATTGCCAGAACTAACCTGGCTAAGCGACAGCTGGATTTCAGGCTTTTTGATCCTGAATAGCAGAGAGATAGATCAGTATCGTGATTTTTATCATTTTGAGAACCTGCCTGGCAGTGTACTTTCATTTCTGAATTTTGCTAATACGGCTCATTATGAAAAAGATCAGATGGAGTAAGAAGTATTCAATTGGCCTGGTCTATCTCGATAACCATCGTCGGAATTATATCGATATTATGAATGAGCTGGTTGATGTCCTGAATCAGGGTAGCTGTGCCAAAAAGTTACCGCTGGTTTTTCATCGGCTTGCATTTTATATTGAAGACTATTTCATCAAGAAGGAGATGGCCATCCAGGATGCTCCGCATTTATTATTTAAAGAATATAAGAAAGAGCATCAGCGCTTTACCGATGGTATAAGCCGGTTTGAAGAACGTTTTCGGGCAGGTGAGACAGATCTCTGCCTCGAGATGTTTGAATTTATGCAAACCTGGATAGAGAACTACATCAAGGTCTTTGGAACTGAGGCTGCCGAATATATGCGATCCAAAGGTTACGAATAGGTTTTAGATCAATCTCCTGGCTCTGCTATCAGGATTTAGTTGCCCCAATTCCCAGTTAAATCCGGAAATATGAACAACTCCTGGCTTCTTGCCCTCTGCCAGGCTACCTAGCTCTTTTTCACAACCCAAAGCCTTGGCACCATTGATGGTAGCCCACTCTAGTAGAGTTGAAAACGGGATCTCCGGAACATGC
>JAAYIP010000224.1 GCA_012523435.1 Bacteroidales bacterium
CATCTCCTCTCATCCCATCCCCGCGCGTGATCCCTCTCAGCAGCTGACCCCGTTCATACGTCAGGCTGATAGCCGTACCGTCATATTTCAATTCGCAGAAATACTCAACAGCCTGACCCACTGTTTTACGTATCCGCCTATCGAATTCGACAACATCCTCACGGCTATAAGTGTTTCCCAGGGAGAACATCGGGGTTCGGTGATTTTGCTGAATGAAATCCTGATTGCGATCGTCTCCGACCCTGACGGAGGGAGAAAGGGGATCTGCCAGATCGGGATATTGCTTTTCGAGTTTGATCAAACGGTTTAAAAGTTGATCATACTCAAAGTCAGAGATGGTGGGATCGTTCAGCACATAATAGCGGTAATTATGTGT
Source organism: Bacteroidales bacterium (assembly GCA_012523435.1). Classification (GTDB taxonomy): domain Bacteria; phylum Bacteroidota; class Bacteroidia; order Bacteroidales; family UBA12481; genus UBA12481. Next base: position 377 of record JAAYIP010000224.1, read on the forward strand.
GTTTAAATCATTTCTGATTTGCTCGACCTGCTGTCTTATCTCTTCCGAGGGGGCTGTTTTCATTTGTTTAAAAATAGATCAGATTTCCCGTTTTTTTGGTATATCAACCCATAAAAATGCGTACATTTGTTCCGCAATGGTTTGTTCGGCCTGTTCTGGCCGGGCAACAAAAGGGAACCGGGTGCAAATCCCGGACAGTTTCCGCTGCTGTAATCTCCGGCAACTGTGTTGGCAACCCGCCACTGTTCCGAAAGGGAATGGGAAGGCGCCAATCACAGGGAGTAAGTCAGAAGACCTGCCATTGTTAACATATACCAGTAGGTTCGGAATAAACCGAAAGGAATTATGAGCAAAGCAGTCACATCCTATTTTAGACACTCCATCATCCTCCTTCTGATTAAAGCCTTTACAGTAAGCGTAGGGCTTCAAGCTCAGGATATGAATGTTGCGCTGGAGGAGATCAGTATTATTGGGTCGAGAAAATCAGCCTACTCACAAGATCACCAGCTGATCTCACTGGATTCTGCTTCTCTATTCAATCATCCAGCCAGCGATCTCGGAGAGTTACTAACCCTGGAGACTAATCTGAATATTACTCGTTATGGAGGACATGGTTCGCTGAGCTCGATCCGGTTGCGTGGAAGTGCACCTGCTCATACCCAGGTGAACTGGAACGGGATTCCCCTAAATAGTACCACTACCGGAATGGCCGATCTGGGCCTGATCCCCGGGAGTATGAGCAGCCGGGTAGAGATCGTTAATGGCGCATCCGGAGCCCAGTTTGGTAATAGCACATTCGGTGGAGCTATCAATCTGGAAAACAGACCAGAATGGAATAATCGTTTCAAAATGAGAGGATTCACGGAAGTAGGATCCTGGAATCATGTTGCCACCGGATTATTCATGCAGACAGGAACGCAAAGATTTCAATATCAGTTCGATGGAATAGTACAATCTAGCCCAAACCGCTATCCCTATCATAATACATTTAAAGCCGGTCAGCCTCTTGAAAGGCGATCAAATGACTCCCTGGCGAGAGTTAATGCCCAGCAACACTTCTTTTTTCGATTACCTGGTCACTGGTTCATCCAGGCAGGGAGCTGGGTTTATGCCAGAGAAAAAGCCCTCCCTGCCGCAGCCAGTTCTACACCAAACCTATTCGCCCATCAGACAGATCAGGGTGCCAGACACTATCTCAAAGTGAATAAATGGACTGACAAACACTATTTTGAACTTTTAGCTGCCCGGTTTGATGACTCGTTGAACTATTCTGAACGTTTGGTTGTCAATGACTCTTTGACTTCCTCTTCTGGTATCAGAACCTCCTCTACCTTCCTGAGTGCTTCACATCGCTGGAACACCAGCCCTTCATTCTCACTGGAAAGTGGGGCAGATTTGGAATTACAACAGGCCGCTACCGGGGCGTTTGCTGAGCCGGTGAGCGAATGGAGAAGCGCCCTGTACATCCTAACCAGACTCAATCACAAAGGTCTCAAAGGATCAGCAGGCATACGTCAGGAACTCAACAATGGCCATACCTCCTGGCCTCTCATTTCTATGTATGCAAGTTATCCCATCATTAACGACCTATCCATACGAACATCTTTTTCTAACAAACGCAGAATCCCGAATCTTAACGAAAAGTATTGGAAACCAGGAGGAAATCCCGACCTGCTCTCAGAATCGGGTTTTGGAGGTGATTTTGGTCTTGCCTGGAACGGAATCCTCATGAATCGATTCACGGCCCATTTTTCTCTTAACCTCTTTGCGCAGGAGATCAATAACTGGATTCAATGGCTTCCCACTGGTACTTATTGGTCTCCAATGAATATCCGAAAAGTAAGATGCCAAGGATGGGAAGCGGAGTGGGGAAACACTCTTCAGTTAAGACTTATAAGACTGAAAACAAGTGTGTTATACACTTACACTGAAAGTCTGGATATGAGCAGATCATCGATACAAGACCGCCTTGACAGACAGCTGGCCTATGTCCCACTTCATACGCTTCGCACGCAAATGTCGGTCGAACACGGAGCCTGGGACGGTACAGCCGTATTCGGATATCGTGGAATGCGCCATACAACTGACGTTCATGATCAGTACCTGGACCTTCCAGGGTATTTTCTTGCTGATGTTCAGATCGGATATCACCTGACCATTAAAAAGTCGGAGTTGATCTGCCGACTGAAAATCGATAATCTTTTCAATGCTTCGTACGAGACCATCAGAGGTTATCCATCTCCTGGTAGGAGTTTCTTACTCATGCTGGTTTATTCCTTTCAACAAATTAATACCCAAAATCAATGAAGAAAATTGCTTTTTTATCGTCCGTGATTTTCCTGCTTACCTTTTCTGGCTGCATAAAACCGCCGATAGTTAATCCACCCGATGATGGATATCGCCATGGTATTTTTGTTGTTAATGAAGGAGCCATGGGCAATTCCAATGGATCTGTTTCACACTTTGATCCAGATTCCTTGAAGATTACGAACTACCTGTTTAACCAGGCTAATGGCCGTCCACTGGGTGATGTGGTTCAATCCATGACCATTAGCGGTAACCAAGGCTTTATCGTGGTGAATAACTCGCAAAAAGTTGAAGTCGTTGATCTAAAAGACTTTAGCTCAATAGGAACTATCGATGGCCTAACCTATCCTCGTCATTTATTGGTGATAGATAGCACCAAAGGCTATTTAAGTGATGGGAATTTTGAAGGATTTGTGCATGTTATAGATTTACAGGGTTTTACAATTAAATCCTCCATCCCCTGTGGTAAAGGACCTGAACGGATAGTTCAGTATGGAGATAACATTATGGTGGCTAACTCCGGTGGTTTTGATAATGACAGCACCATCACAGTCATCGATACGAGTAAAGATCAATTGGTAACAACTTGGCCTACTGGTTATAACCCGGTAGATATGGTCTTTGATGCTCAAAACCGACTGTGGGTAATGTGCAAGGGGAAGACCATTTGGAATGCTGACTGGACTTTAGGAGTTGAGACTGAATCAGAAATCATTATTCACGATCCCACCACTGGAGCTATTTTGGAAAGAATTACCATTGGAATGGTTGGTGATTACTATTGGCCAAACCGGATTGGCAGCAATCCCTTGGGAACGCGGATCTATTTCATTGAAGCCGCTGGTATAATGGAAATCGATTTAACTCGGACTGGAACCGACCCCACCTTGTTGATACCCGGAAGTTTCTATGGTTTTGGTGTTAATCCAGCTGATGGACATATTATTACGCTGGTTTGTCCCTCTTTTACAACATCCGGGTTGATGGTTCGGTACAGCCCCCAGGGAGGAGAGATTGACAGTTATGAAGTGGGTATAGGGCCTAATGGTGTAGCCTTCAATTAGTATTCGGGAATCCAGCTGGTATCTTGTCACCCTAAAGAAAGTGTTAATTTTGCCCTCATTAGGACCATCCAATCCAATGAGGGCATTTTTAATTTTCCTAATTCTTGTTCTTTCCCTGACAAAGGTCACTGCCCAGATTGAATCACCTGGAGAGCCTTTGAGCCGGTCAGTCAATCTGACCACCAAACCTCAGCAGGTGAGGTTAATGTCAGTAACACCTACCATGATCGGGGCCCTCCAGGAATCCTATCAGCATGAGCTCAAGCCATTTCTCTTTGCCTATCCGATCGATACGGTTATTCCGGTTCTGCAATCAGGGCAATGGGATACGGTAGGACAGAATCTGATTTGCCGAATGACGATTCACTCCGATGGAGCCGAATCGCTCAACGTGATCTTTGGAAAATTCCGATTGCCGGAAAACGCTTCTGTCTTTCTCTATACTCCGGATTATCAGGTCGTCCGAGGGGCTTTTA
>JAAYIP010000027.1 GCA_012523435.1 Bacteroidales bacterium
AATCGACGACCTGTTAAATTGGTTTATTTTGAAGAGTTTCAGAGAATTGATGATGCGTTCTACCGCGAGAAGCAAGTGCAGGGATGGAGCAGAAAAAAGAAGGAAGCTCTAATCAATGGATTATCCGATGATTTAAAGAAATGGGCAGAATGCAGAAATAAAACCCATTGTGAAAATTTTCACCCCGGGGCCTGAGCGAAGTCGAAGGCCCTTTGCTCTGGTGCAGTAGTGGTTTCGGCTCCGCTCAACCACCGGGTTTCGGCTCCGCTCAACCACCGGGTTTCGGCTCCGCTCAACCACCGGGTTTCGACTCCGCTCAACCACCAGTGATGACAATTATCTTCTAATCTGTAACGTTTTGGACCTGATTCCGTCTAATGAAGAAATTGTAACCAAACACGACCAACCAAGCATGAACAAGAGATCAACCTTCCTAACCATCATTATTTTGTTGAGTTCCTTTGTTTTAAAGGTGAATGCTCAAGTGGAGATATCTGGTCAGATAAAAGACCATGAAAACAAAGTTTCTATTCCTTTTTGCAATATCAGCGTCTATAATCAACAGGATAGCCTAATCACCGGCGGGATTTCCAATGACAACGGGTTCTTTAAAGTCCCTCTCAAATCTGGTTCTTATACATTGATAGTCAGTTATGTAGGTTGTGTGCCGGATACCCTTCATGTCGATGTGGGACAGGAATCAAAATTTCTGGGAGTTATCAGAATGCAACCCAAAGAGACCGCTCTGGGCGAGGTGCAGGTGAAAGGTTCCTCCAGAGCTTACACCATTGATAAGGATGTCCAGATGGTCACCACCGCGATGCGTACCGGTTCTGCCAACACCTCCGAGGTGCTGGAGCGCATGAACGGCATCTCTTACGACCGTTACAACCGCTCCATCAAAGTGGACGGTGACGCCCGGGTCATCTTGCTGGTGAACGGCCTCGAAAAAGATCAGGAATACATCAAAAACCTGTCGCCCGACCGGCTAAAGGAGGTGGAGATCATCCGCGATCCCAGCGGCCGATATGCCCTGGAAGGCTATACTGCCGTGATCAATATCATCCTTAAAAACGATTATCGTGGAACAGAAATCCACCTGGTGGAAAATGCCATCTTTGACCCCGACGCCTATGCATCACGCTATGTTCCAATCAATTATGGCGCCCTCACGTTCAATTATACCTATAACAAGGTAAACCTGTACCTGAAGGGCAATAGCATGCTGAATACCTTCATCATTCCGGGGAAAGTTTTCCAATCATACTCAGATGGCACCCGCATCGATTATAACCAATCGGATAGCCTGCCAAACATGGACGTTAGGAACATCACCAACAGCTATACTGCCGGGATCGACTACTACCTTAATCCTAAACATACGTTAAGCTTTGAAAGTAATGTTTCGGATTTTCCCGGCTCGTCACAGTTTACCGACCAGCTTTTTGATGTTACTCATTATCAAAATGATTCACTCATAGATCGTTACACGGCCAAGACCCTGAACGAATCCAAGACAAAGGATTACTCCGGCACCCTGTTCTATATTTATAATATCAGTGAAGGCACCCGCCTGAATGCCGAATTTACCTACGACCGCTATACCGATGTTTATCTGAACAGCCTGGATCAGAGCAATGGCTTCAAGCGGAACGAGAACGGCACCAATGCCAAAGATTACACCAAATTCTATGTGGAGTTCAGCCATTCACTGAATGCCAAATC
>JAAYIP010000225.1 GCA_012523435.1 Bacteroidales bacterium
GGTAGAAGTGAACCTGAAGGGACTCGAACCCCCAACCTTCTGATCCGTAGTCAGATGCTCTATCCAATTAAGCTACAGGTCCATTTGAGCGCCGCAAAGTTAGCGAAAAAGTTGAATGACCGAGAAAGTTCTGCCAAAAAAAATGACGAGAACCCCGCCTACTATCCCTTACCCCCCCCGCTAATATTCCCGCCACGCCTTGATCGAAATCTCATCCATCCCTAACTTGCAGAAAGCCATAATGAATGCCGCGGCTAAACGCGCATTCGTGATCAACGGAACATTGAAGTCTATTGCCGTCCTCCGAATGGTGTAATCATTCTGTAACTCGCCCTGCGTCAAGTTCTTGGGTATATTAATGACCAGATCAATCAACCCGTTCCGGATATACTCAGTCACATTCGGCGGCTGCGGATCATCGGGCCAGTTTAAAATCGTCGCCTGAATGCCATTGCCCCGTAAAAAGTCACCCGTGCCCCGCGTGGCAAAAATCTCATAACCATGGTCAGCTAAAACATGACAGGCTTCTAATAAATATACCTTGTCCTTGATCGGCCCAGTACTCAATAAAACATTCCGCTTCGGAATACGATATCCGACCGATAACATCGACTTGAGTACCGCATCGTAATAATCCTCGCCTAAACAACCTACCTCCCCAGTCGACGACATGTCAACCCCTAACACCGGATCAGCTTTCTGTAACCGCGAGAAACTGAACTGCGATGCCTTAACCCCAATGTAATCCAAATCAAATATCGACTTGTGCGGCTTCTCAACCGCTAACCCAAGCATCACTTTCGTGGCCAACTCAATCAGGTTGGTTTTCAGTACTTTAGACACAAAGGGGAGCGACCGCGATGCCCGCAGGTTACACTCAATGACCTTGATGTCATTGTCTTTGGCTAAAAATTGTATGTTGAACGGTCCCGTAATGCTTAACTCACCGGCAATCTGACGGGTGATCTTCTTAATCCGCCTCACCGTCTCAAAATAGAGCTTCTGCGGTGGGAAAACCATCGTCGCATCACCCGAATGAACCCCGGCAAATTCTACGTGCTCGCTGATGGCATAAGCGATCAGATCACCATGATCCGCTACCGCATCAATCTCAATCTCCTTGGCCTGCTCAATAAAGTCAGTCACCACCACCGGATGCTGCTTCGATACCCTCGCCGCTAGGTTTAAATAGTTGTCGAGCTCCTCCTTGTTCGACACTACATTCATCGCCGCACCAGACAACACATACGAGGGCCGAATCAACACCGGAAACCCAATCCGGTCAGTGAACTGATGAATGTCCTCTATGCTCGTCAATTCCTGCCATTCGGGCTGATCAACCGCTAACGTGTCCAACATCATCGAAAACTTGTTGCGGTCTTCAGCCCGGTCTATCGAGATCGGCGACGTGCCAAGAATAGGTACGTTCTGTTCATATAGCCTGATAGCCAGATTGTTAGGGATCTGTCCGCCCGTCGATACCACCACACCCAACGGCTGCTCCAGATCCAGAATATCCATCACCCGCTCAAAGGATAACTCATCAAAATAGAGCCGGTCACTCATGTCATAATCCGTCGAAACAGTCTCCGGATTATAATTGATCATGATACCCCGATACCCTTCGCTACGTATGGTCTGCAGCGCATTGACACTGCACCAGTCGAACTCCACCGAGCTGCCAATACGATAAGCCCCTGATCCCAGCACCACCACCGGCTCCTGATCATGGTCAAACCCGATATCGTGTTGCATCGAAGAGTACGTGAGATACAGATAGTTCGTCTGTGCCGGGTACTCCGCCGCCAGGGTGTCGATCTGCCTCACATAAGGCACGATGCCAGCAGCCTTGCGAAAGGTCCGCACCCGGTTCATGTCGGCTTCAATGCTTTCAACCGAGCTTTTTAGTACAAACCGGGCAACCTGAAAGTCGCTGAACCCCTTGATCTTAGCCTCTTTCAGCAGCTGAAGGTTGAGCTGCTCCAGGGTGTCGAACTCCTCAAGCCGGTGCCGTATGCCCACTAGATCCTTGAGCTTCACTAAAAACCATCGGTCGATGCCCGTGAGCTCATGCACCCGCTCAATGCTCATCCCTTCCTCCAACGCTTGCGCAATGACGAAGATGCGCATATCAGTGGGGGTGTTGAGCTCTTTCTCTAGATCGCTGAAGTGCAAGCCCCGATTCCCGACAAATCCATGCATGCCCTGCCCGATCATCCTTAAACCCTTCTGAATCGCCTCCTCAAAGGTCCGGCCAATGGCCATCACCTCACCAACACTCTTCATGCTCGAACCAATCTCGTGACTCACCCCGGAAAACTTGTCGAGGTCCCACCGCGGAATCTTTACCACGATGTAATCGAGCGCCGGCTCAAAACAGGCTGTCGTGGTACGGGTGACACTATTTTTTAACTCATGCAGCCCATAACCCAGCCCCAATTTCGCCGCCACAAAGGCTAGCGGATATCCGGTGGCCTTGGATGCTAGTGCGGAAGAGCGACTCAAACGAGCATTCACCTCAATGACCCGGTAATCCTCGGAATCGGGATCCAGTGCATACTGCACATTGCATTCACCGACAATGCCGATGTGACGGATGATCTTGATCGATAAAGCCCGGAGTTTGTGATATTCGGTGTTGGTGAGCGTCTGCGATGGCGCTACCACGATGCTCTCACCCGTATGAATGCCCAGCGGATCAAAGTTCTCCATGTTGCAGACCGTGATACAATTGTCGTAACTGTCGCGAACAACTTCATATTCAACCTCTTTCCAGCCTTTTAATGATTTCTCCACCAGAATCTGGGGGGCTACCTTCAACGATTTGGAGGCCAGCTTTTCCAGCTCCTCAGGATTGTCACAAAACCCGCTACCTAAGCCGCCCAGGGAGTAGGCCGACCGGATAATCACCGGATAGCCGAGGTCATGGGCTGCCTCCTTGGCTTCCTGTAGGGTGCTGACAGCCTTGCTCTGGATGGTCTTGACATCAATTTCATTGAGCCGCTTCACAAAAAGGTCGCGATCCTCCGTGTCCATGATCGCCTTCACCTGCGTGCCAAGTACCTCTACGCCGTATTTCTCAAGAATACCCGATAGGTGCAGCGCTACGCCACAGTTGAGGGCGGTCTGACCGCCAAAGGCCAGCAAGATGCCCTGCGGACGCTCCTTGATGATGACTTTCTCAACAAATTCGGGCGTTACCGGCAAAAAGTAGATCTGATCGGCAATGCCCTCGGAGGTTTGTACGGTGGCAATGTTCGGATTTACCAGCACAGTTTCGATGCCCTCTTCGCGCAAGGCTTTCAGCGCCTGCGAACCGGAGTAGTCGAACTCGCCGGCCTCGCCAATCTTTAGCGCTCCGGAGCCGAGCACGAGAACTTTGGAAATGTTATGTGGAGCCATGAGCATAGTTTAATCAGGAGTTGATAATGTTATTGATGAACTCATCGAACAGAAACTCAGTATCGGACGGGCCACTGCTGGCTTCGGGATGAAACTGCGAGGAGAAGAAAGGCTTGCTTTTGTGCCGGATGCCTTCATTGGTGCCATCGTTGAGGTTCTTGAACAAAGGTTCCCAATCACCGGGTAAACTCTCGTCATCCAGCGCAAATCCGTGGTTTTGAGAGGTGATATACGCTTTGTTGGTGCCCACTTGCAACACGGGCTGATTATGACTTCGATGCCCATATTTGAGTTTGTAGGTATCTCCTCCAGCGGCAAGTCCCATCAGCTGGTTGCCTAGGCAGATCCCGAAAATCGGGGTAGCTCCCTCCATGGCCCCCCGCAAATGCCCAATGGTAACCAGGCATTGCTTGGGATCACCCGGACCGTTGGAGATGAAAAGCCCATCATGTGGGATGGTGCTGAAATCATAGTCCCAGGGTACCCGGATCACTTCTGTATCGCGCCGTAACAGGCACCGAATGATGTTGTTTTTTACCCCGCAATCAACCAAAATGATTTTATATCGACCATTTCCATATCGAACGATCTCTTTGGTACTCACCTCATTAACTAGGTTAACCTGGTTGGGATCGTAAAAGGGGATATCTTCATCGTAGAGAATTTTGCCCAACATGGCACCTTTTTCCCTCAGATGCTGGGTGAGAGTCCGTGTGTCAATTCCGTGGATCCCTGGAACCCCAGATGCTGTGAGCCAATCCGACAAGCTCTGGTCGGCATTCCAGTGGCTATAATTGAAAGAGTAATCGGATATCACCAATCCGTTGATGTGGATCTCGTCGGATTCGAAAAACCGGAGTAGCCCGTTTTCCCGCTGTTTCCCCGGCACACCATAGTTTCCGATGAGCGGGTAGGTGAGCACCAGAATCTGACCCTGGTAGGAGGGGTCGGTGATGCTCTCCGGGTACCCTGCCATGGCGGTGTTAAACACGCCCTCACCGGCCGAAGGTCTCTCGGCCCCGAACGCCCAGCCTTGGAGTTCAAGGCCATCTTCCAGCACCAGTTTCACCGGCCGACTCGCTGGATGTAAAATGTGGTTTTGATTCATCAGTTTATATTTCGTCTGAATACCAGGTATTTACTTTCTCTCTCAAATTATACCCCGAGCTCATGGTCTCCCCATAGGCACCTGCCGTGCGTATGGCGATCAGATCGCCCCGCTGCGTTCCAGGCAGCTCAACGGCCTTCCCAAAACAGTCGGATGATTCACATATCGGCCCCACTATATCATATTTCCGTGGCGGCAGGCTGGATGTGAGATTCTGTATGCTGTGATATGCCTGATACAGGGCTGGACGGATCAGCTCCGTCATTCCGGCATCGAGAATGGCAAATTGGGTGTTTACGCCGTCCTTGATATATAACACTTTGGATATCAGGGTTCCGCACTGAGCTACTAGGGCGCGACCCGGCTCAAAATGCAACTCCTGACCACCCCTGAGGTCGAGATGCCGACGGAAAATATCAAAATAGGCTTCAAAATCAGGAATCGGCCCGTCGGGATCGGTATAGTCAATGCCCAGTCCGCCCCCGGCGTTAATGATCACCGGGGTGAGTTGCCGGTGGGTAAACCACTGCACGATCTCGTTAATCCGGGCACATAGACCTTTAAAGACTTCTTTATCAGTGATTTGTGATCCGATATGAAAATGGAGTCCTTTGAACTCCAGATTTTCGGTTTCTCCAAGGGTCTCTACCACGGCTTCCCACTCCCAGGGGTTGATGCCGAACTTGTTCTCCTCGATCCCGGTGGTGATGTAGTGGTGTGTGCGGGCATCAATATGAGGGTTGATACGCAGCGATATCGGGGCTTTTTTGCCCATCTCTCGGGCGATCTGGTTGATGACTCGGAGCTCCTGAACGGATTCGCAGTTAAAACTGGCGATATCAGCCTCCAGTCCGAGTTGGATCTCCCAGTCGGCTTTCCCTACGCCGGCAAAGACGATGCCCTCAGAGGGGAAACCACTCTCCAGGGCCCGCTTGATCTCGTACCCGCTGACACAGTCGGCTCCGAAGTTCCGATCGACCATCAGCTTTAGAATCCGGCCGTTGGCGTTGGCTTTTAGCGCATAATGAATGCGGTAACCATAGCTGTTGGCTTTCTGGGCTACGGCATCGAGTGTTCGGGTGAGCAGCTCTAGATCATAATAGTAGAACGGTGTCTCGAGCTTTTGAAACCGGTCAAGGGGAAAATGGGTTTTATAATCCATTGAACAGATGATTGCTTAATGCGTTCAGAGCCTGTATCTTATCTGAGGTTCTGATGAGTAGGGAGATGTTGTTATTACTCGATCCGTAGGAGATCATCCGGATCGGGATGGTACGTAAAGCCTCCAGAACCCGTAGGGCCATTCCGGAGTTTTCAGCGATCATGTCACCTACCACGCAGATGATGGATTGGTCGGAGACAACCTCCACCTTGCCGTACTTTTTCAGGTCGGAGGCAATCTCCCGGAGGTTGTCCTCCTGGTCGATGGTCATGGAGACCGATACTTCCGAGGTGGCGATCATATCGATGGGTGTCCGGTAGCTTTCGAAGATCTCGAACACCTTTCTGAGGAATCCAAAGGCTAGCAGCATCCGGTCGCTCTGGATCCGAATAGCGGTGATGCCATCCTTGGCGGCCACTGCTTTGATGCCATGACCGCTGTCGCCGGCAGCGATGAGCGTTCCGGGAGAAGCCGGATTCATGGTGTTCTTGAGCCTCACCGGGATGTTCTTTTCCTTGGCAGGCCGTACGCTGGTGGGGTGGAGGATCTTAGCTCCGAAATAGGCCAGCTCAGCCGCCTCATCGAACGAGAGCCGGTCGATCCGCCGAGTGCCGCTGACATACCGGGGGTCGTTATTATGAAACCCGTCAATATCCGTCCAGATCTGAATCTCTTCGGCATCTGCTGCTGCCCCGATGATCGAAGCAGTATAGTCGGAGCCTCCGCGCTTGAGGTTGTCAATCTCCCCGAAAGCATTGCGACAAATAAATCCTTGTGTGATCAATAGTTCAACATCAGGATAGCTGGCTAGCTCGCGCTTCAAATTCTCGCGGATGTAATAGTTGTCCGGCTCCTGATCTTTGTCGATCCGCATGAAATTCAGGGCCGGGAGCAACACCGCACGAAAGCCAGTCTCCCATAAGTGAAAATGCATCAGGGCCGTGGAAATCAGCTCACCCTGAGCCAAAACGGCTTTCTCTTCATGCCTGGTGAAAAGATCCTGATTGAAACTGGTTAGGTAATCGAAGTGACTGTTGATCAGTTCGATACTCTTTGTTTTGAATTCGTTGGTTTGGAAAAGCTCCTCCGCCACCGCCACATACTTTTGATGCATGGCTTCGAGAAGGGCTTGGGCTTCGGCCTGCTCTTTCTTGTATAAATATTCAGCATAGGAGACCAGGTCGTTGGTTGTTCCTGCCATGGCCGACAAGACGACGATTTTTCTTCCTGGCACAGTGATCAGGTTGGCGACTTCCCGGATCTTTGTGGGGGTTCCCACCGAAGTGCCCCCGAATTTCATGACTCTCATACTCGTCTAAAAAAAGCGTTATCAAAAGGGAATCATGCTTTCTGCAGCGATAAATCCGGGGTACAAAGATAGCGAGCTGAGCGTCGATAACCATACAATGAGCGTAAAAAGAGTAATTTTGCAACTTTGATTATTTGAGTTATGCGTATGGGATACCATTTGTACAGGCTTATCTTTCTGATTGTTGCAACGATGCTGCTCTTCCCTTCCTGCCGCCAGGAGACCGCTGCCCCGCCAGATAACCCTGCCCTTAATCTGATTCCTTCCGATGCTGTACTGATTCTGGAGTCGGATACGCTGGCCAACTTTTTGGGCGCGCTGAATCATGCTGAGCCCCTATCGCTCCTCCTGCCCCAGGCTGGGGAGCTCGCCGGGGAGAGCCTCCTGAGAAGAGCAGGCGTGGTGTCTTATCATCAGACTTTCCGGGATAGTTATCAATACTTGATGATCCTGACTACCCCCGATCGGGATAATCCTGCTGATTATCAACGCATGGTTGAGCGGCTGACCGGCAAGACAGGGCGGCGGACAGAGCGTAAATATAGTGGTGAAATAATCTATCGTATTGATTTCGAGAGAGATGCGCCTATATCATCCCTTTCTCTAACGATCCTGAACCGCTTCCTGATTCTTAGCCCATCGCCTATTCTGGTGGAGAATGCTATCCGACTGCAGGCGGAGCCTCCATTGAAGGAACGGATTCCGGCCATTGGGAAGCTGACTAGGCTCAGAGACCATTCGGGCGGATCCCGACTCCTGGTGAACCTGGAAAGCGTTCCTAAACTCGTTGGATCATGGCTTACTAGCAAGAGCGACCAGTCGTTGCGCCGCTTCAATCGCTACGGCGAATGGGCGGGACTCGACCTGACCTATACCAGCCAGTCTGTCGTGCTCAATGGCCCCGCCTTGCCCGGTGATACGGTCAACTCATATCTCAACATCTTCACCCGTCAAAAGCCGGTGATGATGACCACCGCCCGTAATCTTCCCATCGGCACGGCTGCCTTCTTGTCGGTCGGAATCGATCAGCCGGAAACCTATTTGAAGCTGCTATCCGACTGTCTGGGTGGACGTTCCACCGGAGTTGAGAGACAACGGGTGATTGCCCGCAATGAGAAACAGACAAGTATGCGATTCGTGGAAGACTGGAAAGAGATCGGCTTTAACGAGCTGACACTGGCCTGGATTCCGGCCGATAGTGCCGGACCTGATCAGCCTGTTGTTGTTGTGGCTGCTCGCAATCGAAGTAAACTCTTTAGCTTGCTGGAAAAATGGAATTCAAAAGCAGAAATAAGTCATCCTCAAATCGATACGTCTCTCTGTCAGGCCGAGTGCCAGCCCATGGCAATCGAACGCCTGCCCCTGATGCTGGGAGGTGGATGGTTCGATCAGGTGCAGGGATCATGGTATGCCATATCCGATAATTTGCTGATTCTGGCCGATAACCCCCAACTAATTGATCAGTTCATCCGCCATCGGAACGAAAATCGGGTGCTCATCACCGATCCGTTGTTCTTGGTGATGTCCGAACGTTTCCCGTCCCGATCAAACCTGACAGGTTACGTGGTTCCATCTCGTGTCCGGAAAATGGTCAAAGAGATGCTAAAACCCGAGCTGGTCCGTTGGTTGGATATGAACCCCGAACTTTTTGAAAATATCGGTGCCATCAGTTTTCAGGCTAACAGTCGCGATGGGTCGGTCAACCACGACCTGGCACTGTGACTGGGGCAACCGCCTGTGCAAATAGAAACCGGGCACTGAAAAACCATTATTTGAATATGTTTAGATATCTACTGATCCTTTTGCTTATTTACCTGGTTTACAGGTTGATCCGATTTTATTTGATCATCCGGAAAGCCACCAGGAAAATGAAGGATGAGATGACACCGGAAGAGCCGCCTAAAACTAAGAATGACAAGCTTATAGGGAAAGATGAGGGCGAATATGTTGACTATGAAGAGATGAAGCCTGAACCATAACTCCTGGGAATTGTTATTCCTAAAAGCACTCATCTAAAATGGAAATGGTCAAAATTTTTGGGCAGGAGCTCTACTCTCTGGTCAGCGAGATGGCTCCTTTCTTGTTGTTGGGGTTCTTTTTTGCCGGACTCTTGAAGGCATTCATCCCATCCGATGGTGTTGCTCGATTCATGGGCCGTCGGAATTTCGGCTCCCTCGTTAATGCCACGGTGCTGGGTATTCCCCTGCCCCTTTGCTCCTGCGGGGTGATCCCTACCGGCATAGCTTTTTACCGTAATGGGGCTACCAAGGGGGCAACTACCTCCTTTCTGATCTCCACACCCCAGACCGGAGTGGATTCTATCCTGGCTACCTATGCGATGCTGGGGCTTCCGTTTGCTATCATCCGACCGATTGTTGCCCTGATAACGGGCATCCTCGGTGGTACAGTCAGCCATCTCCTGGAGAAAAATCAGTTTGGAGCTACGATACAATCCGCAGCAGGCAAGAGTAAGCCCCTGAAGCAGCCACTTGGCCAACGGATGAAAACGGTGATCTCCTATGGCTTTGGTGAGCTGGTGGAGGATATTGTTAAATGGCTGGTTATCGGGTTGGTAGCGGCTGCGATCCTCTCCATTGTGATTCCTGATAGCTTCTTTACCCAACATATTGGTAATCCCTGGCTGGAGATGGGATTGGTACTCCTAGCTTCTGTTCCCATGTACATCTGTGCCACCGGGTCTATCCCCCTGGCCGCCGTGTTACTCATGAAAGGCCTCTCCCCAGGTGCCGCACTGGTGCTGCTCATGGCCGGTCCGGCAACGAACGTCGCCACCATGATGGTGGTCGGAAATTCTATGGGCCGGAAGTCACTCCTAATCTATCTGGGAACCATCATCGGCGGAGCCCTGCTCTCCGGGTTTTTAATCAATGAACTCCTCCCGACATCCTGGTTCTCGATGCACCACCACGCTCATCACGATCATACCATGGGAGGACCCATAATTAACCTGTTATCTACAATCGTCTTAACTTTCATCATTTTGCTGGCCGCATGGAATAAATGGGGCCGCCGACTGGTGGTAAACAAGAGAACACAAAAAATGGATGGACAAAACAATGCCCGCACGCAGGCCTCACCGGATGCCTTGTACACCAACATCCGCGTCGAAGGGATGACTTGCAACCACTGCCGCATGAGTGTTGAAAAGACACTCATGGCCATGGATGGAGTGGAGGAGGTCACGGTTGACCAGGCCGAAGGCGTGGTGAAAATCAAGGGCAAGGATATTGATCCTGAGCTGGTTGCATCCAGAATCAAAGAATTGGGCTATGTTTATAAAGGTCTGTTAGACTGATCATTATACTACTGACATGAGGCGAATTCTTAATTTTTTGAGTGAGCTGGAGCAGAACAATAATCGCGACTGGTTTGAGCAGAACCGAGTGGTCTATGAGGAGGCGCGGTCCCTGTTTGAAGGATTCATCGCCGAGGTGCTAAGCTCTCTGTCCAGGATCGATTCGCGTTTGCGGGCCTTAACTCCTAAACAGGTGATATTCAGGATTTACCGCGATACTCGTTTTGCCCATGACAAAACGCCGTACAAGAACAATTTTGGAGCACACCTGTCGCGCGGCGGACGGAATACCGGAGAGCCCGGGTACTATTTTCACCTGCAGCCAGGAGAGGGATTCCTCTCCGCAGGGATTTATCGCCCGGATTCGAACTGGTTGAAAGCCATCCGGAAAGAGATCTATCTTTTCCCGGAAGATTATCTCGGCATTGTGGAGCAGCCAGAGTTCAAAAAGCGCTTTACGATCTTTTCGGAGGAGCGTCTGAGTAGGCCCCCGGTGGGATTTCCAGCTGATTTTCAATTGATTGAGGTTCTCAAAAACAAACATTTCTGCCCAACATTAGTCTATCCGGAGAACTGGCTGGATGAGCCGAATTTGGTTGACCGGGTGATTGAGCAGTATGCGTTGATGAAGCCATTTAATGATTTTCTTTACCGGTCGGTTGAAACCTGAGCTCTATGAAACTTTTGAACCGTATTGCCGCCTTCTTTTTCTCGATGCCGTTCATGGGCATTATCGTGACCCTTCTGGCGATCAGCATGGCCGCCGCCACGTTTATCGAAAGCCGTCACGGAACGATGGCGGCGAATGCGCTGGTGTATCAGGCCTGGTGGTTTGAGCTGGCGATTTTTCTGGCTTTTGTGAATATCCTGGCCAGTATTATCCGCTTGAAACTCTATCGGTTAAAACGGATTCCGGTGTTCCTTTTTCATGTGGCTTTTCTGGTGATTATCCTCGGCGCCGCTATCACCCGTTTTGTGGGAGAGGAAGGTAGCATGCGAATCCGGGAGGGGGAAACCTCCTCTCAATATCTGAGTAGCGACACCTACTTTTTTATTCGCGCCGAAAATTCCCTGGGCATCGCCGAACAAGAGCAGAAAGTCTATCTGTCAGCCGTGAGCGGCCGGCAGGTAAGGATGCGCTTGAAAGCCGGAGCCGATCAAATCAAGGTTAGGAGCCTGGAATACCTCACGGGATCGAGTTTGCGGATGGATGGTATGACGGATCAGATCGCTCATCCGGATGTTCTGAAGATACGGGTTAATCTGAATGGTGGATCTGAGGTGGTGATGGTACGCGGGCGACAGGGGCAGGAGTATTTTCCCAATGAGTTCGAGATCGCCGGAACCCGCTTTACCGCCGGATTTGGCTCCAAACCGATGGCCTTGCCATTTGCTCTGAAACTGGATGATTTTCAGCTCGAACGATACCCAGGCTCCAACAGCCCCTCCTCTTTTGCCAGCGAAGTGGTCCTCCTGGATGCCGATGCCGGAGTGAACCAACCGTACCGGATCTTCATGAATAACATCCTCAATCACAGAGGGTACCGATTCTACCAATCGTCGTACGATCAGGATGAACAGGGCACAGTGCTGTCAGTTAACCATGACGGATTGGGAACAGCGGTGACCTACGTCGGGTACGCACTGATGATTCTGTTCATCATCCTGGCACTTTTTGCTCCAGGAAGCCGATTCCGGCGACTGCTTCGCGAGACTCGTCGCGGTGTGGCTGTGGCCACGATGTTGCTGGCTTTTGTGATGATCGGTGGTATTCCTAACGATGTGCTAGGCCAGTCACTCCCCCAACCCCCGCTGAAATCAGAGTCCCGCGAGTTTGGAAAGCTGTGGGTCCAGGGAAGTGAGGGCCGGATGAAACCGGTCAATACGCTGGCTCAGGAGATGATCCGAAAGATCACCGGTAATAACCGAATACCCGGGATGACTCCAGAGCAGTTCTGGCTAAGCCTGATGGCAGAACCAGATAAGTGGCAGTCGGTTAAGCTGTTTGAAGTGAAGAATGCGGAGCTGGCTGGAATGTTCAGACTCCAGGGCAAGCTGGCATCCTTTAACGATTTTGTCACCAGCGATTCCTACCGTCTGGCTGAAGTGGTCAACGGAGCCCATAATAAGCAACCCAACCAACGAAACGGTTTCGATAAGGCGGTCATTAAACTGGATGAACAACTCAACGTTTTCTTTCTTGGCCTGACCGGGAGGTTGTTGAAAATCTATCCCGACCCTCGCGATCCTCACGCTAAGTGGTTGGAAAGCAATGAGTTGCCAGGTGG
The DNA here is from genome assembly GCA_012523435.1 of Bacteroidales bacterium. Taxonomy (GTDB): domain Bacteria; phylum Bacteroidota; class Bacteroidia; order Bacteroidales; family UBA12481; genus UBA12481. The sequence continues at coordinate 12,586 of JAAYIP010000225.1, forward strand.
ATTGATGGAGGGTGATTCGCTCTTGATCCTGAACTCCCTACCCGGATATCTGGAAGCGCTCTATAGGGCGTCGCCTGCTCAAGCCGGTGAACAGCGGGAGTCTATCGCACAATTCCAGCGACGGTATGGCTCAGCGGTGTTGCCACCAGCGAACAAAGCGAGTCTGGAGGTTCTCTATAATCGCCTGCTGGTGTTTGAAAACCTGACGATATACTATGGGATGATCGGGTTACTGTTTCTGGCGCTTCAGCTTTTCAGCCTGTTTAAGTTGGTCCGGTGGGCCCGACCGGTGAGCCGGGTGCTGGCAGCGCTGGTTGGTGTCGGATTTCTGATTCATACGTTGGGGTTAGCCCTGCGCTGGTATCTGAGCGGTCATGCCCCAATGAGCAATGGATACGAATCGATGATCTTTGTTGCCTGGGGCACCATTCTGGCGGGACTATTGGTGATGCGGCGCTCGATGCTGACTCTCTCACTGACGGCTCTGCTGGCTGCGCTATCGTTATTGGTTGCCCATATGAGCTGGATGAACCCGGAGATCACACCACTGGTCCCGGTACTGAAATCAGTCTGGCTCACCATCCATGTAGCGGTAATCATGACCAGCTATTCATTCCTTGGATTAGGAGCACTGATCGGGATTATCGTGATGGGGTTATATCTGACGAAGTCGGGGACCAATCACCTACGCGTTGATGCTCATATCAAGCATTTGACCAACATCAATCAGATTGTGCTGATTGTAGGGCTCTATCTTATCACCATTGGTTGTTTTCTTGGGGCGATCTGGGCTAATCAATCCTGGGGACGTTACTGGGGGTGGGATCCAAAGGAGACCTGGTGCCTGATCACCATTTTGGTGTACGTGTTTGTAACGCACATGCATCGGATCAAGGGCTTTGAGGGGAATTTTACCCTCAATCTGGGCTCAATTCTGGCTTTCAGCTCGGTATTAATGACCTACTTCGGGGTGAATTACTTCCTAGGGGGAATGCATTCGTATGCAGGAGGAGAGGCACCGCAGATGCCAGTTGCTGCCTATATCATTATGATCGCTTTGTTAGCCTTGATCTATGGCGCTTACTTTAACGATCTGCGTTTCGCCCAACCGAAGAAAAATACGGGGGAGATTACCCGTTAATTCTTGATACCGCGAACGCTGAACAGGTAGGTATGACTGAGCACGATCTTGTAAGGATCCTCTTTATCGTTTTGGAAAGAGTACATCCAGGCGTTTTCGCCGGCTGACTTGGTACTGGTCCAGTAGTTTGCCAGAAAGCCGAGATGATCGTAATGGTTGTACGTGTCGCGCTGGCCTGCATACTTCATCATAAAATCGGTATCACCGCCAACTTCCAGACGGCTTCTGGCTTGGTCAACTCCAAGATAATCAACCAGTTCTTGCCATTCCGCAGTTGTTGGGATATGCCAGCCATCCGGGCAGATGCCTTTGGCTTTTTCGGTGGTTGCTCCGACCATTGCGGAGGTCCAGCTGTAGAGTCCGCCGTAGATGTTGCAGTTAGAACTTTGGCGGGCGTAGCAATTTCTTCCTGAGCCGTGGTTCATGTTTTCTGAGGTCCACCATTGGTCACCGATCTTCACCGTTCCATAGAAGATGTCTTTGGCTTTGTCGATGATCAGGTCGGTCGGGTTGGTTCCATCAGTGACGGTAACGGTAATCCAGGCTTCATCGGTCAGTCCGCCGGAATCGATAACTTCGAGGGTAACCACGTACGTTCCGGGCTGGGTATAGGAGTGGCGGATTATGCGTTCTTTGGAGTAATCCGTATCCCAGTTGCCGTCTCCATCGAGATCCCAGCGTACCCGGAGTTGATCGCGCAGATCTTCCATATCATGGATGCCATCAGCGTCGAAATAGAAGTTGGTGGTTAGGTTCCCATGATCGCAGCCGGCAAAAAAGGTGGCTGTTGGTTTTTTGTTAGCATGGTACACCCAGATAGGGGTTTGCTTTTGGTTGATAAGCCCCCACTGGTCGCGAATTTCAAGCGTGACAAACTGTTCGCCTTCATCCTCAAAGTTGTGTCGGATGGTTGGATCAGATTGATAGCCGGTTTCCCAGGTACCATCTTGCGTAAAGCTCCACCGATAGGTGAAGAAGTTATCGGGATGTTCCGGATCATAGCTCTGGGAGGCATCAAATAGGATCGTATCAGCCGTGGTTGGTCGGTCAGGGTTCCATGTGAATTCCGGGACGAGGTTCGGGTTACTGAGTGAGACGATCACCGGCTGGTTGATGGTGGCTGTCAATCCTTTCGGATCAACGACGTTCATCGTGATATAGTACTGACCAGCATTAGAGAACAGATAGTCTGCCCGGTTTTCTTCAGCATATTCGGTATCCCAGATGCCATCTCCGTTGAAGTCCCACCGGAACTTCAGGGTGTTGAGGCTATCTTCATCGTCACGGGTCATAGAGCCGTCGCAATGGAAAACGGTTCGCAGGTTACCACTGAGGGGGTTGACATTCAGGTGTGGTTGTGGGGCGCTGTTGCCTTGTCCTACGTTGATGGTTATCTGAACGGTATCGCTTTGTCCTGCATCATTTCTAGCTTCCAGTCGTGCAGTGTACGTTCCAGGCTGATAGTAGCGGTGTTTGAAAGATTTGGCCCTAGAGAATCCTGTATCCCAGATTGAATCATTATCCCAATCCCAGCGGAGGAACAAAATCGTGTCTCTGTCGTCCGTCGCTTTGGTCTCTGTGGCATTAAACTGGAAAACAGTGGTGGTTAGTCCGTTTTCAGGTTGAACTTTAAAAGCAGCGATAGGAGGGGTGGTAGGTACCGGATCTTTATCACATCCAACTACCAGCAATGATATAGCAATCAGCAGGAATACAGTTCTTTTCATTCGTTAGTTGGTAAATTGAGGAACAACGGTTGTGGTGTTGTTGGCCGTGACTACTCCGACGCCGATGGACCATTTCATACCCCATTGGCCGCCGGGAAAGTTTGAGGCAGAGCAGGAGTCTCCTTCAGCGATGCACACGATGCCAGCCTGATAATAGTAAGTGCCTGGTTCCAACTCAAAAGTATATTTTGCTTTGTTGTTGTACACATTAGCTACACGCATGAATCGCCCTTTGTAAAGCTCCTCGGCGCCTTTTGCGATGCTCAGATCGGCCCGAAGTACTTTGTTTGGCGGTAAGCTGTAGCTATAAGGCACTTTAAAATCAATCTCCAGGGTACCGGTAGCTTTGGGCTTTATATCGATAGGATCGTCTCCGCCTCCATGGGGATTGTCGGTCGGATCACATCCACCCAGCAACAGCAGACCGGTTACGAGTAACATCCAAAAGTTAGTGATTTTCATGACCTTAATTCTTTGTCGTTGAAATCGGATAGATTAAAATCTGTTGGTACTATCCCGATCGCCCGTATGGTCGAGGAAATTCAACTCACGGGTGAAGGGGCTGTAAGCAATGCTATCGATGGTAACAGAGGACGCGGGCAGCCCGGTGACATCCACCCGCGAGATGGTACTAAAGAGTCCGACCCCGTTGGTGATATTAGAATAGACAGGTTTTTCCAATAGCGCTCCTTCGGATGGAGCTGTCGATTCAATATAGTATCTTAATTCCATCCCGCCACTGAGAATGGCGAAGTCGAAGCTCTCAACTTCTCTAACTACCCCGGGATCAACAGGGATGTTCTCAGCTAGGAGGTGCATAAACCTTGCACCGCTGATTTCACTGGAGAGGAAATCAATGGCGGAGGAGGGCTTGGTGTACCCCTGAGGCCAATCGAAATAGCGCAACTCAGTTACGCCATCTTTAGTTTCTTTGTAATTAAACCGCAGTGCAACCTGGTAAATTCCAGCATTTTGCACTGGTTGCCAACGACTAATGTAGTTGGTTCCGGTAGTGAGGCTGATCTTCCGCTGCGGAATGTCCAACGGATCTACCACGGTGAGCCGGCCAATGGTGTTGGTTTCGGCATACATAACCTTCTCTTTGTCACCAATGTAGATGTATATACGGTATTTCTGCATCGGTTGAACTTTCAACTTGGCCCGATAAAGAATGTGATTATCGGTTGGGAAAAACCCTGTGTCTTTTGGTATATCTGTAACAGGCTGGAAAAGAACAGTTTCGACAGGTTTTCCGTCTTGCCACCGTTCGATCGAAATGACTACCTCACCAGGGAAAATCATGCTATCTGGATGAGGAGGCGTCTCCAGAGCAGCCTGATCAACCAGATAGGTCTTCTGGAGCCGGACATACTGAAAAGAATCAGCACTGTTCAGAATGCAATAAGCAATTGGAACATTGAGGTTTTCGGCATTCATCTCGAATTCAGTGGAGCAGTTATGAAACACCGGAGTTAAAAGTAACGCACAGAAACCCCAAAAAATAGATTTCCTCATCTTATGGATCAATCAATCAACAAGTTACAAAAATAATTATCGGTCGCTTAATCATGGGGGACGATAAGCCCGGTAAAATTACGATTCATCTGGTGAAAACCAACAACCGATCCTATTGGTAACCACTAATTTCACATTTTTTAAGACTTTCACTTCGCAAGGTAGTGATACAATTACGTTGATGCCTTCATCTTTTTGATAGTCGGACTATCGTTGCCTTTTTACCCGAATAGCCGTATGAAGATTCCGGATGACAGAACCAACCAGGTAGATGAGCACCAACGTGAAAATGATGGAGGCCCCCGAAGGTATGTTCCATACATACGAAATGATCAGTCCAATGAGTGAACCAAGAATTCCGAAACCAATGGATAACAGAATGATCTTCCAGAGGTTATTAGAGAAGAGTAGGGCAGTGTTCTGGGGGATGGTCAACAACGATAGCACCAGGATGATGCCAGCGACCCGGATATACATGACGGCGGTAAGAGCCACCAGGCTGATCAGCAAATATTTAAATAGATAAACCGGAATCCTGCTGGTGATCGCATAGTCCTCATCAAACGTGATAAA
>JAAYIP010000226.1 GCA_012523435.1 Bacteroidales bacterium
CATCTGGTATGCCCTGATAGGGGCCCAGGGCCGGGCTTACCAGGAAAAAGCGGAAAGCTTGGCACAGAACTCCAATGCCTCCCTGACCTATTACCGCTACAAGGTAAGCCTGGACCAGGCGGGAGCAGCTCATCTGCCAAAAAAAGAGATAAAACCACAGGCTTCACCGACCGCGATCCAGCCGGAGGGCAGGCTGTCAGCCAAGGGCCTCTTAAAAGGATTTTTCGGCCGCTGAAGCATCCTAGAGGGGGTGAGATCCGATGATCGCTAGCAGGACAGCTGGAACCAGCTGTCCTTTTCTCTGTTAGCACCCCTTGATTCTATCGCCGCTCAATGATAAGATCAATTAACCTTACAGGTTAATAATACTGAGGTGGTTCATTGCTGATTCAATACAAAAACCGGCAGATCCAACGTGTGTGCACTGTTGCTTCCGTAGCAGAGAAAAAGCACGGAAAAATGATGGCCGAGAGAATTCAGCAACGAGTTGATCAAATTGAAGCTGCCGAAACAGTCGAGTGGATGATCCAATTTCGGATTGGCCGGTGCCATCCTCTGAAGGGGGACCGAGAAGGACAGTATGCCGTTGATTTGATTCATCCATACCGGCTGATATTCAAGATAAAGGGCAAAACGGATCAGATCGCTGTCATTTTATCGATCGAAGATTATCACTGACAATCTTGTGCCGATGAGAAGGAGTAAAAGACATGATTAGGAGTCAAAATACTGTCGCCACGCCACCTGGCGCCACAATCAAAGAGCAACTCATCGATCGAGGCATGAGCCAGAAGGAGTTTGCTGCCCGAATGGACATGTCCGAAAAGCATATCAGCAGGCTGATTAACGGCGGGGTCCAGTTAACCCATGAAGTAGCTTTGCGTTTGGAAATGGTTTTGGGAATTCCTGCCAAATTTTGGAACAACTTGGAAGCCATCTACCGTGAGAAACTGGTAAAGGCGAATGCAGAGAATCTAATGGATGCGGATATCCAACTGATGAGGAAACTACCCTATAACGAAATGGCCAAGCAGAACTGGGTGCCAGCGACGAGAAGGACACAGGAAAGAGTGATCAATTTAAGGAAGTTTTTTGAAGTCGCGCATCTCGGTCTGCTCGAGCAGGGAAGCCTTGCCTCCCATGTAGCTTGCCGACGGCTGATGCTGACGGAAAAAAGCAACTACACGCTGATTGCATGGATACAAAAGGCCAGGCTTGAGGCTAGAAAAATGGAGACAAAGCCTATCAATTTGAAGAGTCTAGAGGCTGCAATACCACAAATCCGGGAAATGACGAAAATGCACCCGGAAGATTTTCAGCCCAAACTATCAAAGTTGCTTGCAAACTCAGGTATTGCGATTGTATTTCTGCCTCATTTTGATGGTTCTTTCCTTCACGGCGCAAGTTTTACAGATGGTAAAAAAATCGTTGTTGGATTAACCGTCCGGGGTAAGGATGCTGATAGATTCTGGTTTAGCCTCTTCCACGAAATCTCCCATATAATGCAGGGCGATATGGCCAAGATAGATGGTACGAACGAAGAAGATGAAGACAAGGCAGATGCTTTTGCCAGACAGACACTGATTCCTGATCAAGAGTTCGAGATCTTTGTCGACGAAAAAAACTTCGGCCGAGCATCGATTATGCGATTTGCTGATCGCCTGGGAATTGATGCCGGCATCGTAGTGGGCCGGCTACAGAAGGAAGGTTACGTCAAATATAACCAGCATCACGACCTCAAAACCAGGTATGAAATCCAGGCGTAAGCAAAAAGATCAAACCAAAACTAAATGGGGCTGTATGGGGTCACGGCACTGTTGCTGAATGCGAAGCATTCGTTAGGGCTTGCACTTCATCGCAATAGCTTTCCCATTTATCCTTAAATATTTTAGGGTCAATAATGCGGGCTGGTAAATCAAAGGCAGGCAAGACCCCTCTCGTCTGACAATCTCTAACATTGATCCGGTAAGCTTCCCAATTTCAAATCAGAAGTCTCCTCAATAATCGGAATTGATCGGTAACCTTCCAGGATCAGGTGACAGGCTCGGATATGACCGTCTGTCATGACAAGCTTTTGGTTCATAAACTTGACGGGAACCGGGTCAAAAAGATTGGGATTGAAGTCTTCTTCCAGGATCTTCATTTCTTCCCGGCTGATATAAGACTGTGATGGTTGCATTAAACTGGTGTTAACCCAAGTGAATTCTCTTTTATCCATTTTTCGAATCTCTTCCTTGTCAGCCTGAAAACCTGAATTGGATGTCGGACAATTTATCGCTTCAACTACATACTTTCAGGCTAACTTTGGTGACGGGCAAACATCATTGTGGGAAATATTCTTTTCTTGTGGACTCTCTATGTTGCCTGAATTGGCCAAAAG
>JAAYIP010000227.1 GCA_012523435.1 Bacteroidales bacterium
GGCCGTCAAACCCGACGCTATGATTGTGGGCGAAGTCTGGGCACCATCAACAACCATCGCCCCATTCCTGGCTAACGGACTCTCAGCTTGTTTCAATTTTCAACTGTCCGATTCTATCCGAAAAAGCCTGATCGACGGAATCGATAGGCATATTGTAGAGACCTGGCAACAAATCCATCGTAACTATGCCAACGAAAACCCTCAATATCAGGATGCCATATTCCTGACCAATCATGATATGACCCGGATCATGACAGAACTCAAAGGTCATACAGGAAAAGCCAGAGTAGCCGCTGCACTGCTGTTGCCCCTGCCTGGTAATCCATTTATCTATTACGGTGAAGAGATCGGCATGCTCGGCGATAAGCCTGACGAATTTATCCGGGAACCATTTCTTTGGGATCTCGATCACCAAGACCCAGACCAGACAACCTGGGAAATTCCTTGGCTTAGTAATGCCGGAACAGTGAAACCACTGGCTATGCAAAAATCAGATGAAAAATCACTGTACAATTACTATAAAACCCTGATCCATGTCCGTAAACAGTCCCCGGCATTACAAACGGGTAACCTCCTACTCCATGACACCAACAACCCGAAAACCCTGGCATTCGTCAGAACAGCCGAATCAGAAAGCATCCTGGTGCTAATTAACCTTAGCAATCAGACACAAAGTATTAATACATATCCCGGAATCAACCTATTATCACCTGTATATCAATCACATGACTTCCTAAAAACGATCAACGGGAAAACCTATCTTCAACCTTACTCAGTCCATATCCTCAGTCAGAAATTCAAGTAAAAATAGCTTATGAGCGGATTTTTTGGTGCCGTATCCCACAAAGATGTTGTCCTCGATATTTTTTTCGGAACAGATTATCACTCCCACCTCGGCACTAAACGGGCCGGCATGACTCTTTTCGACCAGGACACCGGGTATCACCGGGTGATTCATAGCTTGGAAAGTGGATACTTCCGGACCAAATTTGAACCGGACCTCCATCGTTTCAAGGGTAACGCCGGAATTGGAATCATTAGCGATAACGACAGCCAACCTATCCTGATCAATAGCCACCTGGGAAAGTTCGCCCTGGCAACTGTCGGGAAAATCAATAATATCGAACAACTAACCAAACGAAGCCTGAGCCGGGGCAGCCAGTTTGTCGAAACCAGCCAAGGATGCACAAATCCTACTGAATTGATTTCTAAACTGATATGCGAGGAAGCCGATTTTGTCAGCGGAATTGAAAATGTACACCGATTGGTAGATGGTTCCTGCAGTATGCTGATTCTGAGTGGAGATACAATACTCGCTGCACGTGATAAACTGGGAAGAACCCCCGTAGTGATCAGTAAAAGTCCAAACGGCTTCGGTGTAGCCCTCGAGAGTTGTTCGTTTTCGAACATTGGCTATCAAACCATGAGCTTCCCCGGGCCGGGAGAAGTCGTGAAACTTACAGCGGATGGCATCGAAACCATCAAACCAGCATACGAAAAGATGCAGATATGTGCTTTTCTCTGGGTTTACTATGGTTATCCACCCTCCGAATATGAACAGATCAATGTAGATGATTCACGCTATCGGTGTGGAGCAGCTCTGGCAAGAAAAGATCAGGTGGAGGCCGACTTTGTCTGTGGCATTCCGGATTCGGGAGTCGGACATGCAATAGGTTACAGCAACGAACGAAAATTGCCTTATAAAAGAGCCTACACCAAATATACCCCTACCTGGCCTAGAAGCTTTCTGCCGCAAGACCAAAGTACGCGAGAGCTGGTAGCCCAAATGAAATTGATCCCCAATGAAACTCTGGTTAAGGGAAAACGGATGGTTTTTCTGGATGATTCTATCGTGCGGGGGACTCAATTGAAAGATAATGCTTACGCGCTAAAACAGTGTGGTGCCGACAAAGTTCATATGCGTATTGCCTGCCCACCACTCACCTTCCCCTGCCCTTTCCTCAACTTCTCACAATCGAGAAGTACCATGGAACTGGCTACCCGAAAAGCCATCCATAAACTCGAGGGCAATGAAAACCACATGGATGAATATTGCAATCCCACATCCGACCGTTACCATGCCATGGTCAACCAGATCGCAAAAGACCTAAAGCTGGATTCCCTTCTGTTTCAGGATATGCCCGACCTGATTGAAGCAATCGGACTGCCGGCTGAGCGTCTCTGCACCTACTGCTGGAATGCTAGCGGGCGTTTTTAATCCATTCGCGAGCATTGGCAAACGCCTCTAACCAGGGAGTCATCTCATCTCCTTTACGGCCGTCCGGATAATGTGGCCATTGCCAAGGCAGAAATGCCCGCTCTAAATGAGGCATCATAGCCAGATGACGCCCATCTTCGCTGCACATCGCCGCAATCCCGGCAGGAGACCCATTCGGATTTGCCGGATAATCCTGATAAGCAAAAACTAGCGGCACCTGGTACTGATCCAACGATTCTGAGAGCTCAAACCGACCTTCAGCATGCGCAACCCAAACCCCAAGGCGACTCCCTGCTAAAGAACTCAGCATGACCGATCGGTTGGGCAGAATATCTACACCAATAAACCCAGACTCAAACTTCCCCGATCGATTCAGATGCATCTTCGGATGATCCTTCCTCTCAGGGTAGATCAGATCTAACTCCATCATCAGCTGACAACCATTGCATACTCCCAAACTAAGCGTATCCTTTCGTTTGTAAAAATTCTCTAACGCTTTCTTTGCCAATGGATTATACAAGAACGCCCCAGCCCATCCTTTGGCAGATCCCAGTACATCAGAGTTGGAGAAGCCTCCTACAAAAACCATCATGTTTACATCCGAAAGATCCTCTCGTCCAGCAATCAGATCAGTCATGTGTACATCCTTCACTTCAAAACCGGCCAGATAGAGTGCATAGGCCATCTCTCGATCGCCGTTTACACCCTTTTCGCGGATGATAGCCGCCTTAACCGCTTTATGCCGCCTAACTCCCGGATCAATCCCGACAGAGGCAAAAAGTCCGCTAAAAGATCCCGGAAAACGAAACTCCAGCGGCTGTTTGCTGTAATTCCCGTAACGTTCCAAGGCCAGATCCGGACCCGACTGCTTTCTATCGAGGAGGTAGCTGGAATGATACCATTTATCCCTCAGGACATCAATATCAAAAACATCCTTTTTATCTCCCCATTCGATCCGAAGAGTTCGCTCCGGAATTGGCTTCCCAGCTATATAATAGGTGATCTCGTCTCACATGAGAATGGTATCCACAGCCTCAATATTTTTAACCTGAATCACAATGGAGGGTTGTTCCGAGAAGAGCAACCTCACCGGGTCATGAACGGGAAAAGCACCACCCAAAAGCTGTACCCCACCCTTGCGATTGGGAAAACACATCTCCAACAAAGTGGTCACCAATCCACCAGCAGAAACATCATGTCCACTGATTATTAATTCGTTGAAAATCAGCTCCTGAACCGCATTAAAAGCCTTCAGAAAATGTGATGGTTTGTCACTATCCGGCACCTCACTGCCCGGGGTCCCCAATAACTGAGACAGGCTGCTCCCGCCTAGATTAAAGGAACCATCGGAAAAGTCGATATACAACAGTGCGGTATCAACATCCGGGCGCATCACCTGTGGCACCACCTTTCGAATATCGGTGACTTCCGCTATCGATGAGATAATCACCGTACCGGGCGAATAGACCACCTCACCGCTAGGATATTTCTGAGTCATCGACATAGAATCCTTACCCGTCGGAACATTAATACCCAGTTCACAGCAGAAATTGCTTAACGCTTTTACTGCCCGATAAAGACGAGCATTTTCGCCAGAGTTCTTAGCAGGCCACATCCAGTTAGCCGACAAGGAGACCGACTTTAATCCATCCACAAGAGGTGCCCAGATCAAATTCGTCAATGCTTCGGCAACTGCCATCCTGGAACCGGCTTCGGGATCCACCAAAGCTACCGCCGGAGCATGCCCAATTGAAGTAGCAATACCACTACGCCCCTGATAATCAAGCGCTACAACTGCCAAATCGTTGATCGGCAGTTGGATCTCTCCTGCTGTCTGCTGCACAGCACCCCGACCGGTAACTGAACGGTCAACCTTATTAGTCAGCCAGTCTTTACAAGCCACTGCCTCAATTTGAAGCACCTGTTCAAGGTATTGGACATATCGATTTGGATCATAGTCAATCGGAGAAAATGTCTCCACCACCGTCTGATCCGTTAAAACTGTTATCGGAGGCTTGCCAAAAAAATCTTCAAGAGTAAGATCGATGGGGCGCTCACCCGTCTTTTGATTGATAAAGCGGAAAGAGTGATCACCGGTAATCCGACCCACCTCATACATTGGAGCCCGCTCTCTCGCTGCAATCTGACGAAGTATGGAAATATGTTCAGGAGCCATGATTAACCCCATTCGTTCCTGGGATTCATTTCCAATGATCTCTCTGGCAGAAAGGGTTGGGTCGCCTACCGGTAATTGATCCAGATAAATCTCGCCGCCGGTAGTTTCCACCAATTCCGACAGACAGTTGAGATGCCCACCGGCACCATGGTCATGTATCGACCGAATTGGATTATCACCTGCTTCTGCAAGAGCCCTGATCGCATTATACACCCGCTTTTGCATCTCTGGATTGGAGCGCTGCACGGCATTCAGCTCAATTCTATTCCCATATTCGCCAGTAGCTACCGATGAAACAGCACCTCCTCCCATGCCAATCCGATAATTGTCACCACCAAGAACAACAATGATGTCTCCCGGTTGTGGCTGCTCCTTTCCGCTCTCCTCGCTGTTTCCATACCCCACACCCCCCGCCAGCATGACCACCTTATCATACCCGTACATTTTTGTCCTGCCAGGATACTCCAACGTTAACAAGCTTCCACAAAGCAATGGCTGCCCGAATTTATTCCCAAAATCGCTGGCCCCATTGGAGGCCTTAATTAAGATATCCTCCGGAGTTTGATAGAGCCAATTCCTTGCCGGAGCATACCGCTCCCAGGCACGACTGCCATCCGGCCTCGGATAAGAGGTCATATAAACAGCTGTTCCGATTAATGGCATACTGGCCCGGCCACCAGCCATCCGGTCGCGGATCTCACCACCGGTACCGGTTGCAGCACCGTTGAATGGCTCAACAGTAGTGGGAAAATTGTGTGTCTCAGCTTTTAAGGATAGGACTGATGCTCTCTTCCTAACCTGAAAAAAAGCACCCGTGTTGTGCTTTTCGGGAGCAAACTGCTCGATGACCGGACCCTCGACAAAGGCCACATTATCCTTATAGGCAGAAACAATCCGGTTAGGATGCATCTTAGACGTCTTTCGAATAAGCGCAAATAGAGATTCACCCATTTCTTGCCCATCGATAATAAAACGCCCGTTGAAAATCTTGTGCCGGCAATGCTCAGAGTTGACCTGAGAAAAGCCAAACACCTCAGAATCAGTCAATTTCCGACCGATTCTCTCCGATAGTTCCTGGAGATACTGCACCTCTTCCTGACTGAGGGCTAATCCTTCCTGTTCATTATACGCAGCGATATTGTCAATTGCCCGAATCGACTCAGGAGACTTATCAATTAAAAATAGTTTCTGATCTAAATCCTGATAAAGACTTTCCAGCATAGGATCAAACGGAGCCTCCCCATCGGAAACAGGTCTAAAGACTTCAATTCGCTCTAGTCCCGTAATCCCCATATTCAAAGTGATATCCACCGCATTGGTCGACCAGGGTGTTACCATCTCTTTGCGTGGCCCCCTGAAATATCCTTTGAGCACTGCTACATCGCGCCTTTCAGCCCGTCCGAACAACCAATACAGCTTATCAAGGTCTTCATTCGATAATTGCTTGTCTACACCTACTGCAAAGACCTCCTCTGGAGATTCGTAAAATATGATCATGACAACCGGTTTGCCCGCAAAAATACAAAAAATCGATAGCCGAAAACGGTTCGACTAAGGATATCCCAATACCCAAAGAATAATTAAACAGTAATTGAGTTGCGTCAATAAACTATTAAAAAACCTTAATTTTTTTAGAAATTTGTGGTTACCAGCTAATAAATTCAAATAATTTATTGAAATTTGTTGGCTACTAACCAGAAAAACAATTCAATTAATACGATTAACACATGGCAACATCAATCTTTTTTACCGAAACGAGGGATTTTAAACTGATAAAATCTCAGGTTCTATCCCAGGAGGATTCCTACCTCGTGTATGTCTATGCCGATACTAGCAACGTTAAGATTCCCAAAGAGTTAATCAAGGAATTACCCGTGTATGGCAACAGCCTAATCTGGGTTGACACGGCAGATTATGATAGCACAGATATTGCCAATCACATGATCCTAATGATTGGACAATATGTTAATTCTGAAGAAGAGATCACCTTTTATATTGCCAGCCGCTCAGCTAAGATGACCAAAACCATTTACTTCCTAAGGAATTTAGGTATACCGGTTGAGCTGATTACTTCTACAGCCCTCATTCCGGAAACAAAGGGTGGCAAGAAAAGAAAAACCCGCAAAAGCGCTCCGGTTGATGAAGCAGGTGAGCCGATTAAGAAACGCAAGCCCGGCCGGCCAAAGAAATCCGAATCTACTGATGTTACAAATGAGACGGATAAGCCTGAAAAAAAGAAAAGAGGAAGAAAGCCAGGCTCGAAAAAGACCAAAGAGCCCAAGGTCGCAAAAATGAGAAAACCCAGAACTGAGAAGGTCATCACAGATGATGAAGTCAATGCTAAGCTTGATCTCTACCCAAATATCGACTGGAATACCAAAGAGGTTCTTCGGTTTCTATTTAAAAAGCAGAAAGTAGCCCGCCCAAAACTAGAGGTTAAACTAAACGATACGATCAAAGAGATCACGAATGAGAGTGAACTGGTTGCTGAACAGATCATTAACCAGATGAAAGAGATGGGGTTGCTGGAAATTGGAATCAGTGGAAGATTAAAATACCAAGATTAACCCGGTTGAACATTGCAAAAGAGGCTGCCCCTAACGGAGCAGCCTCTTTTCATTTCCCTTAATCTCACTTTCTACCGATCCATAACACACCGGAACCCCACCGTGGCATTCCGCTCAAATCCCCTGGATACACGAAGCAACATCTGCCGGTAATGCAGTTCGCGCGGGCCACCCTGCACATACCACCAGCTCGATCCAGGACTGAAATAACTACCACCTTTCATCATCACATAATGGTTTGATCCATTATCATATTCATCATTAGTCAGCTGCCAAACCGACCCAACCAGGTCTTCCAGTCCAAAAGGATTGGCACCTCTTGGATACCGGCCAACAGGATCAAGCGTACCATTCCCCAAATTACATAATCGCTTACTAATTCCCTTTATCTTGCTAACCGTCAACGTATTAGTCACCCATTGAAGTTCCCGGGTAATTCCTTCATCTCCCCCCCAAGGCCAGGGTCTCCCATCAGATGTCTGTGCAGCGTACTGCCACTCTAACTCGGTCGGGAGACGCTTACCAGCCCACGCAGCATAAGCCTTGGCATCTTCGTACGACACATAGATCACAGGATGGTTCTCCAACCCTTTAGGCGGTTTACCTTGCTCCCAATGTTTCAAAAAGTTAACCGTGTCCTCCGGAGTATAACCAGTTGCCTCAATAAAGTTGCTATACTGCTTATTCGTAACCGGATATTTATCCATATAATATGAGTTCATGGCAATCGAACCCTTAAAGGGATTCTTGGGATAGGGAATAAAATCATCCCCGTGAGTAGTTTTCCACTCGAAAGTACCTTCCGGAATCAGCACCATCCCCTTCGGAACGGTCGTGAGCGATTTGGTGCGCTCAGACTTGCTGATCAACCGGGCTGTTCCGAGAGGAATGTTCACAACCCGTTCATCCACCACCTCATTATTCTCCATCAGCTGAATAACGAAATCCCCTTCAAAGCGTCCAAAAAAGTCACCCAAACGTATGGTCTGAGCTTCGGCTTTGAAAATGGCAGGTTTTTTTTCGTAATCTGGATTTCCGGCCCAAATCCGAATCAGTTCACCCCCGCTGGCCGAGAGTGTCAAGCGATCGATGTTCAGCTCTACCGACAAGCGCACCGGATAACGCACTACGGCACTTACTGCCCCCTCATTATTGGTGCCCAGCCATGAACGGTGGAAAGCATCCGTTCTTACCGGTACATAAGACTTGCCATCGATTTCAATCAGTTCCAACTCACGATGATCCCAAACATCCACATAATGATATCCCTCCTCAGGCTTCACTTCGAATAGCGGACCGTCAAAACCTTCCGGGAGGAGACTAAAAATAGTGAAAACCGAGCGTTCGTCCGACGGGAAACAGTTGACATAAACCAGATCCTGAAGGGTTGGGATCAACGGAGTGTAAGCTTTGACCACAAAGTTAGAGGTATGCTCCCGGAGCACCATCAACGTCCTTCCAAAAAACCGGTAATCCTCCTCGATCCAGTCAGGACGCCCAGGCTTGAAGATATTTAGCTCAGTACCATACCCATTAAAAAAGGAAGTGGCATATTCACGCCGAATAGGTTCGTAAGCCAGTTCTGCCACCCGGAAAATGGCAAATTCAGGTTTGATGAATTTGTTAAGATTCAGCATGGGCGGGTAATAGAGTGCATTATGAACCCGACCGGAAACGATCCCAGGCATATCTTTTGGTACGGCCATTCCCTCGCTGTACATCACCACTCCGCGTCGCACGCTATCTGCTGCGTGTTGCAGTTCAACCGAGGAGCTCCCCTTGGTGTCAAGCACCACACCATCTGCCGTGATCTGGCGAATTAGGTCGGCCATGCCGGTATAATGGCTCTCCGAACGGGTATCTTCATCCCATGGATTGTAGCAGATGAAGAATCGGGTACCATGGCTCCGGCACATTTCGGCCACTCTTCTGAGCTCATCCAGTCCACCCGGCATATCCCGAAATAAATCCCACTGATTTCGTTGATCTAGTCCCAGGGAGGGCCAGGTTGGCCAAATTCCGATAAAACCATCCCCCCCATACCACTTCTTACCCCGGGTGACAAACTCCTCCAGATTGTTCTTTTGAAGCTTACTATCGAAATACTGATGATCCCAACCATACAATAGATGAGAGGCATAGGTATGACGGATCCATTTCAGATCCTCCCTTTCGTAAAGCGTGTTATCAAAGTTTTCCAGGTCATATAAGAGCCTATCCTGAAACATCACCCGGAGGCCTTCCTGCCACTCTCCTTTGTACAGATCAGCCCAAATGCTGTAGGTTACTGATCCACCTGGAAAGAGGATATTCTCAAACCGCTTGATCTGCGCAGCATTAGAGCTGGTTCGTCGCATGAGGGCACACACCTGAAAACCGTCTCCCTCCACTTCCGAAAAGCCCAGGTTCCAGGCATTATCCGGTACAATTACATTCACCGGACTTAATCCTGGCCTGAACAGGTGAGTGCGGGAGAGACCATGGCGCCCCAAACCAGTAATATAGACGCGATCGGAATCTTCCCCAAAAGGAACAACATTCCAAACCTCAATTGAGTCATTTTTGGAACTATTTCGGATCGTAATCTCCGCTTTCCAACCCGGAGAAAAATCTGGCAACTCCTTGATTGTGACCTCCAAACCGTTCGTCAATCTGACACCATTTTCTACCGATTCTACCGGGCTCCCAGTCTGCCGGGAATCCAGAAGCTTCTCACCGCTCCGAAAGCTGATGAGGGGAATATTACTTACCTGCCAGGAGTTGGAACCATCAGAAAATCCAGTAACCGTCAACCCGTTCGAGAAGTTAAGGTCAACCTGTTTCAACTCCTGCCCCGACAGCATACTTGCTTGGGTCACCATGAACATGGTAATCAAAAACTTGTGCTTCATAATAAGTGTGATTATAATTTCTTACTGAAGATTTGGTATCGCTTCACAATTTGTCCCCCGATATGTTCATACTCCATCCGCATTACCTGATTTGTCTCCAGTACCAGATGACTATCCAGCATTCGTTTACCCTCTTTTCGGGCCGATTCAAATAAACGCATGGCCATCAGAACATCTAATCCCCGGCCACGGTAGGGTTCATCAATAGCACCCAACAGCATTGTAATCTGTTCGGTTTTCCTACCCGCTCCCAAAATCGAAAAGAGGCCGAAAGGAAGTAGATAACCTTTGGATTTCCGAATCCCCGGGGTAATATCAGGCATTCCCACCAGAAAGGCAACTAGTTCACCCGCCTTATTTTCAACAACTTTCACCAGTTTCGGATTCAGCAACCAGATGAAGCGATTCGCAAACTCTTTCATCTCTTTTTGCTCATAAGGCTGGGAGCCATAGATTCCTGCGAACGCACGGTTGGTCAGGTGTAAAACCGGAAAAATATAGCGACGTAATTTGATGCGATTGTTAAACTCTACCAAATTAAATTCCTGATTCAGTCGTTCCAGACGAGGCAGAACACGCTGGTAAACAGGCGGCATTACGGATGGTATCTCGGCATTATAAACCACCAGGTTGACTGCCGGTTCAAAGCCCTCGTTGCGCAACAACCTTACCTGATACTCATAATTGCACGTTGATATCACCGAAATAGGTTGATCAAGACCTTCGACCAGGTAGCCCTGAGGCTCTTTATCTGAAAAGCCTAACGGCCCGACTAGCTTTTCCGCACCCAGCGACCGGGCCCATGTTTCTACCGCATGAATCAATTCATGCACAACCTCCTGATCTTCAAATGTTTCCAAGTAATTGAACCGGGCATTATTCTCACCTTTGCCCTGGTTGTACTTGTGATTGATTAATCCCATGATTCTCCCAACAGGCTTATCTCCCCGATAGGCCAGTAGCCGGATATGATCACAGTAAGTAAATGATCGGTTTTTCTTCGGATTAAAGAAAGTCCACTCGTCTGAGTAAATCGGTGGAACCCAGTTTGCATGGTTTTGATGGATCCGGGCCGGCAGTTTGATAAAGTCGCGCAAATCCCGCCTGGTTTCCAGCGGCTTGATCACCACATCCCCCATGGTTAGGTTAATTATGACGAAGGCCGGAAATCCGGCCCACGCTAGGTTTAATTCGTATCTTCCAGATCTTCGAACTCCACACTGCTATAAGCAGAATCCTCATTCTCACTATCGGCATCTCCCACATTACCTCCGGCAAGGAGGTTACCAATCACATCAATCGACTCACGAAACCCATCGAAAAACTTATCAAAATCTTCTTTGTACAAAAAGAGTTTGTGCTTCTCGTAATGGGGCTGCCCGTCTTTATCCAGTGATTTCTTACTCTCCGTAATGGTCAGATAATAATCCTCTCTCCTGGTCGCTTTAACATCAAAAAAATAGGTCCTTTTACCGGCCCTGACTACTTTCGAAAAAATTTCATCCCTTTCGTAAAGATCCGTACCTTCACTTTTGTCTCTGTCAAGCATTTTACCCCGAAAATTTTAAGTTTATCCAAAACGATCAAAAATAGAAAAAAATCAATAACCACAAACAAATCAATAACATTTTATCACCTTTTTGGCAATCGATAAAGAATCGGAAAAAGAGTTACCTTTGCGCGCTCAATTATTGTTCTTACTGATAATGATCAGCAGAAGATTACTACGTATCAAAGCCCTACACCTTCTTTATGCCTATCGGGCTTCGGAAGATGCTACGCTCAGAAAATCCGAAAAAGAGTTGATGTTCAGTATTGAAAAGAGCTACGACCTTTATCATCTTATTCTACTGTTAATCACCGATATAGCCAGGTACGCCGAACAACGGATTGAGATTGCCCGGTCGAAATATTTCCCAACTGCGGAAGAGGCAAACCCCAACACCCGGTTTATAGATAATACCCTCATTAAGATCATTAATGATAATTCCGATTTCAACCGATACCTTGAAACCAGGAAAGTTTCCTGGTCCAATGAGGAGGAGCTAATCAAAGGGCTCTATCGGGAAATGCTCGAATGGGAGATCTATCAAGAGTTTATGGCACAACCCGAAGTCAGCTTTGAGGAAGAGAAAAGGTTTCTCATCCGGCTGGCTGCTGAACTGATCATTCCCAGCGAAAGTCTGGAAACAGTCCTCGAAGAACAGAGTATTTACTGGAATGATGATCTGGAGTTCATCGGTAGCATGGTTGTCAAAACTCTGGAACGCCTTAAAACAGGGCGGAAACTTCAAATGATGGATATGTTCAGCAATGAGGATGATCGCGTTTTTGTTTTGGATCTGTTCAGACAAACAGTACTGCATGGCGAGGACTACCGCGAGCTTATCCGGAAGTACAGCGAAAACTGGGATTTTGAACGTCTCGCAGCTATGGATATCCTCATAATGGAGATGGCCATCACTGAAGCCGTTCATTTTAACTCAATTCCGGTGAAAGTAACACTCAACGAATACATTGAAATCGCAAAATACTATAGCACCGAAAAAAGCAGCCTGTTCATCAATGGAATACTCGATAAGCTCTTTGCTCAACTCAAGGCAGATAAAAAAATCGTTAAAACTGGTCGCGGCCTCATCGGAGAGGTTTGATGACTGAAATGAAATTACTTATTTTGCGTAGATATCTTCAAATGAAGTTTGTTATGCGTCATTCAATTGTATTGCTTTCGATTTTATCAGTGTTTTTGATGAGTTTGGGGTCCTGCAACTCCGATAATCAGAATTCAGACAAGGATGTCAGAACCGACCTGATCCAAAATCCGGTTACAGCATCAGGAAAAGCCAAAACCGGAGCTCTTCCAGTTATGACATTTGAGAAAACCCGGCATGATTTCGGGATCGTGGTCCAAGGGGAGAAAGTGGAATACACCTTCACCTTTACGAATACCGGTGGATCCGATCTGGTCATTTCTCAGGCCTCCTCCACCTGTGGTTGTACTGTGGGCAATTTTTCCAAAGAGCCAATACATCCTGGCGAAAAAGGAACAGTTGATGTAGTTTTTAACTCAGCCGGACGCCAGGGAGCCGAAAGTAAAAGTATCATGCTTTTAACTAACGCCCAACCCAATACTATCAAACTGGAAATCACTGCAGAAGTGATGGTTCCAGGGAAAAAATAACATTTAAAACCTCATAAGATGAATAGCTTAAGCTTGATCCTTCTACAGGCAGAAAAAACAGCTGCCAACCCCATGAACTCACTGATCTTTTTCGGTGTGATCATCGTGATTTTCTACTTCTTCATGATCAGACCCCAGATGAAAAAGCAGAAAGAGCTGAAAAACTACCGCGAATCACTGAAAAAAGGCGACAAAGTAGTTACTGCCGGCGGCATCTATGGCCGTATTGCCGAAGTATCCGACCGCACTGTTTTGCTGGAAATTGACCAGAGTGTGAAGATCAAACTCGATAAAGGATCCATCGTCCGTACCGCTGAAGATCTGACCGATCAGCCAAAACCATAAGCCGTGGAAGAAGAGGTTAACAAAAACTCACCTCTGCCCACCGGCACGCTCGATAAAATCAGAAGCCGAAAGTTTCTGATCATGAGTCTTTGTATCCTGGCTGCATTGTTCCTGTGGTTCCTTCGAGCCATTGAAAACAATTACACAACCAGCATCGAGCGGCCCATTCAAATCAACGGTGTACCTCAAAGTTTCGAGGTTGATGATCCAAAATCATTAACCGTCAGGCTTCAAATTGAAGGCCCTGGTTATGTTATACTCCGGCATAACCTGCGAATCCCCCGTCCACCACTCCAAATCGAATTCGTTGAGATCAACCCCATTACACCTCGAGATTCCAATGAATGGATAGAATCCGTTTCGATGGAACGCTTCCTAAATAGTTTTAGAACACAAATTGCCGACCTATCGCTTCAATCTCTTTCGCCTGATACCCTTCAAATCAAATTTATACCCAAGCAATGAAAATGATCGGATTAACCGGTGGCATTGGATCTGGGAAAACGTTGGTAACACATTTTCTTTCTAATCTTAATGTCAATGTCTATCAAGCCGACCTGATCTCAATAGTCCTACTGGCAACTGATCATGACATTAAACAGCAAATCATTTCCTGGTTCGGCGAGGAGGCTTACCATAATGATTTACCCGATACTGAGTTTCTCGCAGAACAGATCTTTAACGATCCTGTTGCCAGAGAACAAGTGAACGCACTGGTTCATCCTAAGGTATTCAATTTCTTTAGAGAGATGGCCTCCAAAAAAAACCCTTCTCCTTACATGATCGTTGAATCTGCAATTCTTTTTGAATCTGGTTATTACAAAGATTTTGATGCAACAATCCTGGTCAAAGCCCCCCTGGAGGTGCGTATCGAGCGGGTACTAAAACGAGAGGGGATGACCAGAGAGAAAATCCTAACCCGAATGAACAGCCAATGGCCCGACAGCCAGAAGGAGGAGCTAGCTGATTATATCATTCTAAATGATGGGATAATGGCACTAACTCCTCAGATCATGGCGATACACCAGACAATTATGGAAGCTAATTAGATGGCTAAATTCGGTAAATGGATCGGCGGAGGATTAGGGTGGGCATTTCTGGGCCCACTGGGCGGATTACTTGGATTTGCGCTTGGCGCAATGTTGGACAATCAACAACCTGGCAATCAAAAGACAACATATCAACGACATACAAGAACCACCCAAGGAGATTTCCTCTCCAGCCTGATCGTTCTGATAGCTGCCGTCATGAAATCCGATGGCCGCGTACTAAAGTCGGAGCTGGATTTTGTGAAGAATTATTTAATCCAGTCGTTTGGCACCTCAGCCGCCCAAGAAGCTATCCTGCTGCTAAGAGATGTCCTGGAACAGAATATCCCCACGGATGAGATCAGCCGCCAGATAGCACGCTACATGGATTACAGCTCCAGGCTGCAACTCATGCACCTCCTCTATGGAGTTTGCCAGGCCGATGGCATGGTGAGCGATCTGGAAGTAAAAACGGTGGAAAGAATCGCCTACCACATGGGCATCCGGTCAGAGGATTTTCAATCACTGAAAGGAATGCGCGAGGAAACCCTTGAATCAGCCTACGCTGTGCTGGAGGTTAATCCCGATGCTACCGATGAGGAACTTAAAAAAGCTTACCGTAAAATGGCGGTAAAATATCACCCCGATAAAGTAGCTTACCTCGGCGAGGAGATCCGCGCCAGCGCCAATGAGAAATTCCAAAAGCTGAATCAAGCATGGGAAAAGATCAAGAAAGCCAGAGGAATTAATTGAATTCATCTATTTTTGTATAAAATTTTGAGTATGGATTTAAAGGAGATCGTGACCGTTTCGGGGCAACCCGGTTTGTTCAGATTTATTTCGGAAGGTAAAAACCTGCTGATCGTCGAAAGCCTGGAATCAGGACAGCGAATGCCGGTACACCAAAATAGCCGCGTAAGCTCACTGGAGGAGATCGCCGTATTCACCCACACAGAGGATAAACCCCTTAAAGAGATTTTGGTTGAGGTTTATACAAAGAATGAGGGCAAACCTCTGAGTGATCCCAAGAAACTGACATCCGAGCAGATCAAAGCCACGTTCGAGGAGCTGGTGCCAGACTACGACAAGGATCGGGTGTATGTTTCCGATATGAAGAAACTGATCCTCTGGTACAATTTACTGATTCAGTGGGGCAAACTCGACTGGTCACTGCCAGCCGAAGAAGAGAATCAGCCAACTAGCGAACAGGAATCCGGAGAAAAAGATCAGGAATCCTGATCTTCCTGCTCCTTGGCAAGATTCCAATAGTGATCCATCTCCTCAAGAGACATCTCCCGGAGGTTTCTTCCTTTTTTCAGGGTTTCACTCTCCAGATATCCGAATCTACGAATGAATTTCTGATTGGTGCGCTCAAGAGCATTTTCAGGGTTGATCCCGTATAAACGAGCAGCATTGATCAAACTAAACATCACATCACCGAGCTCCGCTTCAGCCCGTTCGGCCGACTCACCAGACATAAGCTCAACCATGAGTTCATCCACCTCCTCACGGAACTTGTCCCACACCTGCTCACGATATTCCCAGTCGAAACCAACCCCCCTGGCTTTATCCTGGATCCGGTAAGCTTTAATCATCGCCGGAAGAGACGATGGAATGCCACCTAAAACAGTCTTCCCCGCTTTCTCCGTGAGCTTAATCTTCTCCCAATTCTCCTCAACCTCTCTGGCATTTGCCACCTTGACCTCAGAGAAGATATGCGGATGACGGTACACCAACTTATCGCAAATCCGATTAATAACCTCCAGAATGGTGAAGTGACCTTGCTCCGATGCCACCTTGGTATAAAATACGATGTGCAACAACAGATCACCCAATTCTTCTGCCACTCCGTTAACATCTTCCTCCAGAATGGCATCGGCCAGTTCATAGGTCTCTTCAATAGTTAAGGTGCGCAGAGTCTCCCAGGTCTGCTCCCGGTCCCAGGGGCATTTCTCCCTGAGCTCATCCATGATTTCCAATAACCTGTTAAACGCTGTGAGGATGGTAGTCCGATCTTTCGTCATGGTAAATCCGCTCCCAAAATCAGTTTATTAGTTACTTTTGCAGCAAAGGACCAAAAGTACGACTTTAAGACAGGTTCATGATTGAAAAGCTCATCTATTTAAAAAGTGTTGATCCGTTGCTTCTGTACGGAGCTAATAACCAGCACCTTGAACTCATCAAACGTTTTTTTCCAAAAATCAAGCTGATAGCCCGGGGTGACCAGCTGAAGGCTATTGGGCCAGCCGGAGAGATCACTCGTTTTGAAAAGAAGATGGAGGAGCTGTTTAACCACCTCGATAAATACAACCGCCTTACAGCTTTGGAGCTGGAAGGTATCTTGGTGGAAAACGGACCCATCAACGGAATCGAAAGTCAGGATGACGATCTTCTGATTTTTGGCAACAATGGCAAGCCTATCCGAGCACGGACACCACATCAGAAAGAGATGGTGGAAAAATATCATAGCCATGATCTGCTCATTGCCACCGGTCCGGCTGGCTCAGGAAAAACCTATATCGCTGTAGCCTTGGCCGGCAGAGCACTACGGAATCGCGAAGTCAAACGAGTGATCTTGAGCCGTCCAGCAGTGGAATCGGGCGAACACCTGGGATTTCTACCGGGCGACTTACGGGAGAAGCTTGACCCCTACCTTCAGCCACTTTATGATGCCCTGCTCGATATGATGCCTGCACGGAAGCTTAAAGAATATATGGAAGATAATGTTATCCAGATCGCCCCGCTGGCATTTATGCGGGGACGAACCCTGGAAAACGCGTTCGTTATCCTCGATGAAGCCCAGAATGCTTCAGTCAACCAGCTGAAAATGTTCCTGACGAGAATGGGCGAAAATTCCAAATTTGCGGTCACCGGGGATATCACCCAGATCGATCTTCCCGACCCCAACAAATCAGGCCTTGTCCATGCCCGGGAGATCCTGACTGGAATCGACGGAATCGCACTGGTGGAGTTTTCCCGCCAGGATATCATCCGCCATAAATTGGTTGAGAAGATTGTCAATGCCTATGAACAAAAGTCATGAAGCTAACCTAACCAATCCAGCCGTTCATAAACTAAAAATCACCAATATGCTAACCGATGCCATCATCAGTACAAACTTTACCCTACCTCGACAAATAGACGTTTACAAAGGGAAAGTCCGGGATGTGTATAATATTGATAATCAGTATTTGGTAATGATTGTGACCGACCGGATTTCGGCATTTGACGTGGTACTCCCGCGTGGTATTCCGTATAAAGGGCAGGTTTTGAATCAGATAGCATCAAAATTCCTAGATGCTACCGCCGACATCGTTCCTAATTGGAAAATTGCTTCACCCGATCCAATGGTCACAGTCGGACTCCGCGCCGAACCCTTGCCGGTCGAGATGGTGATCCGGGGTTACCTCACCGGTCATGCCTGGCGCGAATACCGCTCCGGCAAGCGCACTCTATGCGGCATCAGCCTTCCAGAAGGACTAAAAGAAAACCAGCGATTCGAACGCCCGATCATCACTCCAACCACTAAAGCCCAGATCGGACATGACGAAGATATCAGCCGCGAAGAGATCATCTCCTCAGGCCTGGTGACCGAGGAAATTTATGCTCAGGTGGAGGAATACACCTACCGATTGTTCCAGCGGGGAACCGAAATGGCTAACGAAATGGGCTTGATTCTGGTCGATACAAAGTATGAATTTGGTATCTCCAATGGCCGTATTATTCTGATTGATGAGATCCACACCCCTGACTCCAGCCGCTATTTTTATGCTGGCACCTATCAGGAGAATTTCGACAAAGGACTAGAGCAAAAGCAGTTATCCAAAGAGTTTGTCAGACAATGGTTGATCGACAACCATTTCCAGGGCAAAGAGGGCCAAACCGTTCCTGAAATGACCGATGATTTTGTAGAACAGGTTTCGGAACGATATATCGAGCTTTACGAAAAGATCACGGGTGAACCATTCCAACGGGAAGGGGGGAAAAATGTCCAGAACCGTATCCAGAACAATATCCATGATTTTCTGAAAAGTCTGTAATTTTATCTGCTCATCCTAAGCTGATAAGCATGAATATCAAACAGTTAGTACGAGTTTTCTTTATCTTTCTCCTGTTCACAGAAACTACGCAGGTTATCGGGCAGTTTATCACAGCACCGGTGCAACGATCTACGAACCAGATGATTCTGGAGGGGAAGCCCTATCTTCTACACGAAGTTAAACAGGGGCATACCCTTTACTCCATCAGCAAGGCCTATGGTGTCAGCGAACCTGAAATCATTGCCGCCAATCCTAATCTGGAAGGCAAACCACTGTCAATCGGCCTCGTGATCAGAATACCGGATACCATGGAGGATCAGTTAACGGAGGAAAAGGAAGGACAGGATCGTTTTAAATACCACCAGGTTGAACCTAAAGAGACACTCTTCTCACTTGCTAAAAAGTATGGGATAACCATTGATGAGATAAAAGCGGCCAACCCTGATCTTCGGCGGGGATTGAAAGCTGGTACCACCATCCGAATTCCCAAAGACTTGATCACACTGTATCAACCTGATATCCAGGTTGATACACTCTACGAGGAGGTAGTGGAAAAGGATGCGGTCGTTGTGACGGAAATTGAATCACCTTGCCTCGCAAACCCTTATCCTCATTTGAATGACACCTATAAAATTGGCATCATTCTCCCACTTCATATCGAGGATCTGGATCGGCCAACTGTCGATGGTCAACCTCTTGATCTTAAGAGTGGAGACGTACGGTTTTTGGAGTTTCTCGAAGGAGCTTATCTGGCTATTGACTCGATGCTTTTAAGCGGGCTATCCCTCCAAGTCGAAATCATTGATTCGGGAAAAGATCCGAATCGTATGAGACAACTATTACAAAATGGCAAACTGGATCATATGGACCTGATAATTGGCCCTGTTTATCCCCGAGAGCTGGAAGTAGCTGCACCATTTGCACAATCCCGCCAGATTCCCCTGATTTCACCCCTCTCCGGTTTCCCATTAATTTTAGAAAATAATCCCTATGCCTACCAGGTTAACAGTACCAATGACCAACAGTTGAATCTCTTTCTGGAATTCATCGGGATGCATGTTGATCACGAAATTATCATCCTCAAATCAGCTCAGGATCAGGATGATAAAACAAGGCAAATGATCGGGCAAATTTCCCGGGAATTACGATTGAACGAACCAAGCAAGTCGCCCCAGATCAAGCTGTTGAATTTTGATGTGATCACCCGGAGTCTGACAACACAGCAGAATAAAAAAGTTACGCTGAGCAACGAGCTCAGCAGGACCAGACCCAACCTTATTTTCATCCCATCTGAAGATGAGGTTTTTGTATCAGAATTAGTCAATCAACTTAATCAATTGACCGACCGGCTTACGATTTCGGTTATGGGGTTGCCCACCTGGACGGAGTTTGACGCCATTGATACCGATGCTCTGTTTAACATCGGATTAACGACTTACAGCAACTTTTTTCACCCTATTGTTGATTATACCAAGCCAGATGTTCTGGCCTTTTGTCAGAAATACAGGATGAACTGGAATAGTGAACCCACACCCTATAGTTTTCAGGGATTTGATATTACCTGGTACTTTCTTAGGGCTCTTTTTTACTATGGGCGCAATTTTAACGCCACCCTGCCCTGTTGGGAGGAATACCTTGGGTTTGATTCCTTTCAGACACCCATGAGTTTTAAGGCAAAACATCCCGGCTCTGGCTTCAGAAATGACGCCATCCAGATCATTCGGTACAGTAAGGAAGGATTGCTCAAAGAGCAAATCCACATCCACACAGGAAGATAGCAGGGTCAGCTGCCGAGGGTAGCCACCATCACGGCCTTAATCGTGTGAAGCCTGTTTTCAGCTTCATCGAATACAACCGAATGTTCTGACTCGAACACCTCTTCCGTTACCTCCAAGCCATCCAGACCGAATTTTTTGAAGATCTCTTCACCCACCACGGTTTCCCGGTTATGAAAAGAAGGAAGACAGTGAAGAAATTTGACCATTGGGTTTTCTGTCTGTTCAATTACCTGTGCATTAATCTGATAGGGCTTGAGCAGCTGAATTCGTTCCTCCCAGACGCTATCGGGTTCACCCATTGAAACCCAGACATCAGTATAGAGGAAGTCGCATCCGTTGACAGCTTCAGCAACGTTTTCGGTAAAGGTGAGGTTGGCTCCCGTTTGTTCCGCGATTTCCTGGCATGTTTTTACCAGTTCAGGATCTGGGAAAAGGCTCTTCGGAGCAGCCACCCTGAAATCCATACCCATTTTAGCAGCACCCACCAGGAGGGAGTTTCCGACATTATTCCGGGCATCGCCGAGGTAGCAGAACGAAACTTCATCTAGCGGGCCTCCATAGTGTTCCTGAACGGTCATAAAATCAGCCAGAACCTGTGTTGGATGGAACTCGTTGGTGAGTCCGTTCCAGACAGGCACTCCTGAGTATTGGGCCAGCTCCTCAACTGTCTTCTGGGCATAACCCCGATACTGAATACCATCATACATCCGTCCAAGAACGCGGGCGGTATCTTTCATCGACTCCTTCTGACCAATCTGTGAACCTGACGGTCCGATGTAGGTTACATGAGCACCCTGATCATAAGCAGCCACTTCAAAAGAACAACGGGTACGGGTGGATGATTTCTCGAAAATCAAGGCGATGTTCTTGCCAAGCAGGCGCTTTTGCTCAAAGCCGCCATACTTGGCTGCTTTCAGGGTAAACGAAAGGTCGAGCAAAAAATTAATCTCACGAGGAGTAAAATCCAGTAATTTCAGGAAACTGCGGTTTCTCAGATTGTAAGCCATGTTTATTGATATTTTAAGATTGTTTATTTAAGTCGGCCGGATCATAATATCGAGTAATTTTCGAGCCGTAAGATTTGTCCTCCAGCTTAAAGGCTTCGGTAATAACGGCTTTGTCGCCTCCCTGTTCAATAAAACTCAGGCAGGCTTTGATCTTGGGAGCCATGGTACCCTCTCCAAACTCTCCATTTTCCAAGAGCTTTTGGGTATCTGCATAATCCAAAAACTCCAGCACCTTTTGATCTGGTTTTCTGAAGTTTTGATAAATAAGAGGAACATCCGTTAAGATGTAAAATTCATCGGCGCTAATCCGGCCAGCCAGCAATCCAGAGGCCAGATCTTTGTCGATTACAGCTTCAGCAGCTCTGACTTTCCCCTCATCGTCAAAATAGACGGGGATCCCTCCACCACCCACTGCAATGGTTATCACACCCTGTCGGGCGAGCGTTTCTACCACATTTTCATTGATGATTCGTAAAGGTTTCGGCGAAGGAACTACCCTTCTCCAGCCGGGAGTCCCTTTTGTCTCTTCGCGGAATACCCAACCCTTTGAGCGAGCCAGCTCATCAGCCTGCTCCTGGCTATAAATTTTACCAACCCGCTTGGTTGGGTTTCCAAAAGCCGGATCATGTTCATCAACCACTACAGCCGTAACAAGAGTCACAATTTCCTTCTGTATCCCGTTACGTATCAACACATTACGCATCATGCGCTCAATCATATACCCGATTCCGCCTTGACTGTCAGCTACGCAAATATCTATTGGCATCTGCGGAATAGAATAGAGCTGTTCGCCGGCATCACTACGCATCAGGATATTGCCTACCTGAGGGCCATTACCATGGGTTATCACTAAGTCATAACCCTCGCGGATCAGAAAAATCAGATTTTCCAACGTATCCGTTGTGTTCTGCTCCTGCTCCTCAATCGTTCCGGCTTGATTATCCCGGAGTAAAGCGTTACCACCTAAGGCAACGACAGCTAGTTTCTTCATTAAGAATGGTTCAAGGTTCAAAAATAAAAAAAAACCATGCATACCCTCCGTGATGTCGGTAGAATCTAAATCTCACTTTTCCGGAATCAGCCAGCCAGGCCCGATCGTATAATTTTGCTATTTTTGTCAGAATCGGCATGGCAAATAACCATGCTGGTGGAGATAAAGAGCCATGACAATGAATTCGTCCCCGGGAAAGAAAAGTGAAAAGAAAGGATCAGTTAAAAAATCCAAACCATCCGATGGTCGGCTCAAGCTGATTATGGGCATTCTCCTCCTATTTCTGGCCTTTTTCGCCGGATTGTCCTTAATCTCCTACCTGTTCACCTGGAAAGCCGATCAGGTTCTGCTAACCAGTGGCTTGCTGGATAACTTGGCCGATGCGGGAGTACGTGTAGAAAACTGGGCAGGCAAAGCTGGCGTAATTATCAGCAACTTATTTATTTACAAATGGTTTGGTCTTCCATCCCTGATTCTGGTCTTTCTATTGTTCGTCTACGGCCTGGCATTACTCGGCCTCAAATTGTTCAAGCTACTACGGGTAACGAAATACGGACTGCTCATCATGATCTGGTCATCTGTAACCCTCGGTTTTCTGATGCCGACAGAGGCTTTTCAATACGGAGGAGGACATGGGATTGCCATCTCCGCCTGGCTATCCGCACTGATCGGTGAACCAGGGGCGCTGGCTTTACTCATTGCCATTGGGATCGGACTCGTGATTCTCATTTTCCGGATTACTGCTTTGAACCTGAAATCTGGGAAAAAGATCGAAAAGACCAAGAGACATGCTGAAAACACTGGGTTTTCAACCGATAAGCCGACAATTAATGATGCAGCCATTGAGCAAATCCGGGAACAAGAATGGTCAAAACAGGTGGATCAAAGTGATCTGATTCATGTGGATTTCAATCCTGACCATCCGGAACCAGACCTCATCACTCCCCAAACCACTGGCACAGGCCCAGAACTCATCGTTGAAACCAGTCAAAGTGCCGATAATGGCTCCTCCAAACTCACCCCACCGATGATGGAGGATTACGATCCAACCCTTGACCTCTCTTCCTACCAGTTTCCCGGATTCGACCTTCTTCGCGACCATTCGATCGGGCATCCCAAGGTATCCGATGAGGAGCTGGTCGGCAATAAAAACAAGATCGTAGAGACACTAGCCAACTACAAGATCAAAATTGAAAAGATCAAGGCAACCATTGGACCGACGATCACACTCTATGAGATCATTCCTGCTCCGGGTGTCAGAATATCAAAGATCAAAAATCTAGAAGACGATATTGCCTTGAGCCTCTCGGCCTTGGGCATCCGGATCATAGCACCGATTCCCGGGAGAGGAACTATCGGCATTGAGGTTCCAAACCGGAAGCCAGAAATTGTCTCCATGAGAACAGTCCTGGCATCCAAGAAGTTCCAGGAATCCGACTTCGAACTGCCAGTCGCCCTTGGAAAAACCATCTCCAACGAAACCTACACCTTCGATCTGGCAAAAATGCCGCACCTACTGGTGGCTGGAGCCACCGGACAAGGAAAATCCGTCGGAATAAACGCCATCATCACCTCCCTGCTCTACCGTAAACACCCGTCACAACTCAAGTTTGTGATGATCGACCCCAAAAAGGTGGAGCTAACCCTTTATTCAAAACTTGAAAAGCACTACCTCGCACAACTGCCTGATGTTGAGGAACCTATAATTAACGACACCCAGAATGTCATTCACGTCCTTCAATCGTTAAGCGCCGAAATGGACGACCGGTACAATCTGTTAAAAAAAGCTGAAACCAGAAATATCAAGGAGTACAACGATAAGTTCGTCAAGCGCCGCCTCAATCCCGAGAAAGGACATCGGTTTATGCCTTACATCGTGCTGGTCATTGATGAATTTGCCGACCTGATCATGACGGCAGGCAAAGAGATTGAATTGCCACTCACCCGGATAGCCCAGCTGGCCAGAGCAGTAGGAATTCACATCATCATTGCTACCCAGCGGCCATCAACCAATATCATCACCGGAACCATCAAAGCCAACTTCCCTGCCAGGATTGCTTTCCGTGTTCCATCCATGATCGACTCCAGAACCATCCTGGATTCTCCCGGTGCTAACCATCTGGTTGGCCGGGGCGATATGCTCATCTCAATGGGAGCTGATCTGGTTCGGGTACAATGTGCATACATTGACACCGAAGAGGTGGAGAGTCTAACTGGTTTTATCGGAAAACAACAAGGTTATCCAACTGCCTGGTATCTGCCGGAGCCTAGAACAGAAGGCAACGAAGAGATGGCTGACTTTAGCTCCGAAAAAATGGATGAGCTCTTCGAAGAGGCCGCCCGACTGGTCGTTACAACCCAGCAGGGCTCCACCTCCTCTATCCAACGGAAATTTTCGATCGGGTATAATCGGGCCGGACGAATCATGGATCAGCTCGAAGCAGCCGGTATTGTTGGACCAGTCGATGGAAGCAAGCCGCGGCAGGTTTACTATCAGGATCTGTACAGCTTAGAGAAGTATCTTAACCAAAAGTGATCAAATGAGTATCAGCAGAAAAATAGTTACCAGCTTGAGTCTTCTCGCAGCTCTAACTAGCCTGAACGCCCAAAATCAGGAAGAAGCCAAAGAATTGATGGAGAAAACCTCCAGGAAGCTGCAATCCTACGAATCTATCCAGGCCGATTTTACCTTCACCCTGATCAATCCCCAAGAAAATATCAAGGACACGTATGAAGGAACCTTACAATTGAGTGGGAAACAATACCAGTTAAGCCTCATGGGAATCATCGCCTATTGCAATGGGGAAACATTATGGAGCGTTAATCCGGAAATTAAGGAAACCACGGTGCTGGATCCAGCAGAAAACGAGCTGTTTAACCCCCAAGCCATCTTCCGCCTCTATGAAAAACCTTTCCGTTACCAAATGATCTCCTCCTCCGGCGATAAGGCTGTCATAGACCTGTTTCCGGAAGAAAAAGAAGAGTCATACACCAAAATACGGTTGACAGTCCTAAAATCTAAAGACCAGATCGACC
Organism: Bacteroidales bacterium; assembly: GCA_012523435.1. GTDB lineage: Bacteria > Bacteroidota > Bacteroidia > Bacteroidales > UBA12481 > UBA12481. Next base: position 25,259 of record JAAYIP010000227.1, read on the forward strand.
GGGTGACTTTCTATTCAACTGATGGTAACCAGTATGAAATCGTCATCACAAGAATGACCACCGGCGCCCCGATACCGTCAAAGAACTTCTCTTACGACCCAGCCAACTACCCGGGGTTTAAGGTATATGATATGCGCTGAAACACTTCTACTATGCAAACTCCCCTTCTTATTCTCTTTTACCTGCTGGCTTCGGCTTTGCTGGTTTTTCTGTGCAACCGCTATAAATGGATGAACAAAATCGGGGCAATCCTATGGGCTTACGGCATCGGATTGGTAATCGGCAGCCTGCATCTGCTGCCCGAAGGTAGTGAGAGCGTGCAATCCACCCTCGCTGATTTGACAGTCCCCCTGGCAATCCCCCTACTCCTGTTTTCTATGGATTTCAGAGGATGGACCAAACTGGCCAAAACAACCTTTTTATCCATGATCACAGCCTTTGTGAGTGTAATTGTGGCAGTTACGATTGGCTTCCTGATCTTTCAGAACCAAGTACCCGATTCCAATAAAATAGCTGGGATGCTGATCGGAGTCTATACCGGTGGAACGCCCAATATGTTCGCCCTGAAAACCGCTCTCGGAGTAGATAATAATGTCTTCATCCTGACGCAAACATACGACATGATTTGCGGAGCCCTCTACCTGCTCATCGTCCTGTCAGTCGGACAAAGAATCCTCAACCGATTCTTGCCTCCCTTTAAGAAAAGCGACAGGAAACCCAAAGCGCTGACCCTGGTAGGAGATACTGAGTTTGACTCATTTGACGGGTTCTTTAAACGGAAGACTTTCCTTTCCACCATGGCTGCCTTGGGAATCGCAGTCGTCATCATGGGCATCGGCGTCGGAGTGATGTCCCTGGTGAACGAGAAATCTAAAATGATAGCCATCATCCTTACAATCACAACATTAGGACTAGGGGCCTCTTTGATCCCGGCTATCAACAAAATCAAAAAATCATTTCAGCTTGGAATGTACCTGATTGTGGTCTTCAGTATGGCTATTGCCTCCATGGCTGATATCGACAAACTGATCCACATTACACCCAACCTGGCGCTTTTCGTTTTTATTGCAGTCTTCGGAAGCCTGTTGGTCAAGATTCTGCTCAGCCGGATTCTCAAAATAGATGCCGATACCACGATCATTACCAGCACGGCAATGATCTTTTCTCCTCCTTTCGTTCCCGTAGTTGCCGGTGCCCTAAAGAACAAAGAGATTATCATTTCGGGCATCACCGTTGGACTTATTGGATACGCCCTGGGTAATTACCTTGGAATTACGATATCATTGGTGTTGGGAGGCTAACTCGTTTTAAACAATCATTAAAGAAAAAAAGATGGACAAAGACCTCAGAGACAAACATATTCAGCTGATCTTAAAAC